>NZ_JANZZD010000006.1:0-126022 GCF_026419595.1 Tepidiforma sp.
AGACGGTGTGCTTCTCGCTGAACTCGCTCATGTCGAGCTTAATCATGTTGTCCTGCGAGCCGAACATGAACTCGGCGAGGGCGCGGGCGAGCTCCGTCTTGCCGACGCCGGTGGGGCCGCAGAAGAGGAAGACGCCGATCGGGCGGCGCGGGTCTTTGAGGCCGGCGCGGGCCCGGCGGACGGCGCGGGCGATGGTTTCGATCGCTTCGTCCTGGCCGATGATGCGGCTGCGGAGCGCTTCCTCCATGCGAAGGAGGCGGGCGCTTTCCTCGCTGGCGATGCGGGCGACGGGGATGCCGGTCCACATCGAGACGACTTCGGCGACGTCCTCATCGGTGACGACGGGGGTCGCGATGCCGGCCTCGCCCTCTTCCCATTCGCCCATCTCGCGGATCTTGTCCTGGAGCTTGACTTCGCGGTCGCGCAGCTCCGCGGCGTATTCGTACTGCTGGGCGGCGATCGCCTGCTCTTTCTCGCGGCGGAGGCTTTCGAGGCCCTTCATCGCCTCCTTGAGGGAGGGCGGAGTGGCGGCGCGCCGGATGCGGACGCGGCTGGCGGCCTCGTCGATGAGGTCGATGGCCTTGTCCGGCAGGTAGCGGTCGCTGACGTAGCGGGCGGAGAGCTCAGCGGCGGCGACGAGCGCGGCGTCGCTGATCTTCAGCTTGTGGTGCTCTTCGTAGCGCGGGCGGATGCCCTTGAGGATTTCGATCGCTTCCTCGACGGTCGGTTCTTCGACCATGACGGGCTGGAAGCGGCGCTCGAGGGCGGCGTCGCGCTCGATGTGCTTGCGGTACTCGTCGAGGGTGGTGGCGCCGATGCACTGGAGTTCGCCGCGGGCGAGCGAGGGCTTCAGGATGTTGGCGGCATCGACCGCGCCCTCGGCGGCGCCGGCGCCGACGAGCATGTGGAGCTCATCGATGAAGAGGATGCAGTTGCCGGCGGCTTTGATCTCTTCGATGACCTTCTTGAGGCGCTCTTCGAACTCGCCGCGGTACTTGGTGCCGGCGACGAGGGAACCGATATCGAGCGTGAGGAGGCGCTTGTTCTGGAGCGTCTCGGGGACATCGCCGGAGACGATGCGCTGGGCGAGCAGCTCGGCGATGGCGGTCTTGCCGACGCCGGGCTCGCCGATGAGCACCGGGTTGTTCTTCGTGCGGCGGGAGAGGATCTGGACGACCCGCTCGAGTTCGTTGGAGCGGCCGATGACGGGGTCGAGCTGGCCGTTGCGGGCGGCAGCGGTGAGGTCGATGCCGAGCTGGTCGACCGTCGGGGTGCGGCTGGCCTGGCGGGCGCCGGAGCCGGAGGCCGCGGCCTGCGGCGCGCTCTGGCTGAGGATGCGGGTCGTCTCGGCGCGGACGCGCTCGAGGTTGACGCCGAGGCTTTCGAGCACGCCGGCGGCGATGCCTTCGCCTTCGCGGACGAGGCCGAGGAGCAGGTGTTCGGTGCCGATGTAGGAGTGGTTGAGGCGGCGCGCCTCATCGACGGCGAGCTCGATGACCTTCTTGGCGCGCGGGGTGAGGCCGATTTCGCCGAGGACGGTGCGGTCGCCGCGGCCGATGATGAACTCGACGGCGGAACGGACCTTGTTGAGTTCGACGCCGAGGTTGGCGAGGACTTTCGCTGCGACGCCGTCGCCTTCGCGGACGAGGCCCAGGAGGATGTGCTCGGTGCCGATGTAGTTGTGGTTGAAGCGGTGGGCTTCTTCCTGGGCGAGCGTGAGGACGCGCCGCGCCCGTTCTGTGAATTTGTCAAACCGATCGGCCATGGTGGTACTCCCTTCCCCTGGGTGCGCCCAAAGAACGTCTAGGAGCCGTCAGCAGTTTCCTCCTCTGTTGCGGCTGGTGCTTCGTTCGGGGCCTCTTCGGTCCCCTCGCTTCTATTGTGCGGCATTTCTTCGGGGGCCGTCGCCCCGGTGGAAACCCGAGTTTCCGCTTCCGGCTCCCCGGACGCGGGGGCCTCGGCTGCGGCTTCGGCGGCCGGCGGCTCAGCGGCAGGCGCCTCTTCCTTCGGCGCGAGGCCGGCGGCCTGGGCGACCGTCTCGGCGAGGCCGTTGCCGGCTTCGGCGTTTTCGAGCGCCTGCGCGAAGGCGGCCGCGAAGGCGGACATCGGCTCGGGGTCGCGGGCGACGGCCTGCTCGATCGCCTCCTGCGCGGTGCGCGGCTCGCGGCGGGCGGGCTGGGCAGTGGTGTCGCGCGGGGGCAGGCCGAACTGCTCGCGGACGTCGTCCGGGTAGTCGATGACGGAACCGTTGGCATCGAAGACGAAGCCCATGGCCTCGGCGTCGCTGCGGGCCTGGCGGAGGCTGAGCCCAAGCCGGTGGCGGTCCTTCTCGATGCGGACCAGCTTCACGGGGACGACGTCGCCTTCCTTGACGACGTCCTTCGGGTGCTGGATGCGGCGGTTCGAGAGCTCGGAGATGTGAATGAGGCCCTCCACCGGCCCATCGAGGCGGACGAAGGCGCCGAAGGGCATGAGCTTGGTCACGCGGCCGATGAGGATCTGGCCGATGACGAAGCGGTCGACGGTGGTGTCCCAGCGTTCGGGCTGGGCGCGCTTGAGCGAGAGCGAGATCTTTTTGTTCTCGCGGTCGATCTTGAGGATGTAGGCCTGGACTTCGTCGCCGACCTGGAAGAGATCCTTCGCCTTTTTGCCGCGCTCCCAGGTGAGTTCGGTCATGTGGGCGAGGCCGTCGGCGCCGCCGAGGTCGACGAAGACGCCGAAGTCGGTGATGGAGGAGATGCGGCCGGTGCGGATCTGGCCCTCTTCGAGCTCATCGAGGACGCGGTCCTTCTGCTCCTTGCGGATCTCGGCCATGGCAGCGCGCTCGGAGAGGATGACGCGGTTCCGCTTCCGGTTGAGCTCGATGACCTTGAGCTTGATGACCTGGCCGACGAGGCCGGCGAGCTGGTTGGCGGCATCGGGGTCGTCGCGGCGGACCGATTCGACCTGCGAGAGCGGGACGAAGGCGTTGACGCCGTCGACGTTGACGAGGAGGCCGCCGCGGTTGTGGCCGGTGACCTGGGCGTCGAAGATTTCGCCGGATTCGAAGCGCTTCTGGAGGGTTTCCCAGCCCTCTTCGCCGCGGGCGCGGTCGAGCGAGACGATGGCGTGGCCTTCCGCGGTGGAGGGCTGGAGGACCATGACGCGGACGGTATCGCCGGCCTTGAGCTTGCTGGCGCCGTCGATGCCGAGGGAGAGCATTTCGTTCTGGGGGATGACGGCTTCCATCTTGGTGCCGACATCGACGATGAGGCCGTCGGGGGAGGCGCCCATCACCATGCCCTCGATGATTTCGCCGCGGCGAAGCTGGCCGCCCGACTGGGCGGCTTCGAGGTCGAGGAGGGCCCCCATATCCATTTCGGCTTCCGGGGGAGTGGTGGGCTGGGCGGTATCTGCTGACAAGTGTGGCTCCGTCTGGGGGCACGTATCCCTTCCGCAGGGTGTACGCGCCGGGGTGAGTTGAGGGATTCTCGAACTGAATTGTACCAGCGGCCGATCGTTCGAGGAAACCGGACGCGGGGCTGCGCGGGAGCCGCGCGGGGCATGAGGAGAAACGCCTGCGGGGGCCGTGCAGTTACCTTCTGGCGCAGCAGCCGGTCGCTCGGGGGTGCTGCTGGACCCTCCCGAAAAAGGAAGAAACCGCCTCGCGGCGGTTCTCGTGAGTACCCGGCGGCGGCCTATTTTCCCACCCGGTTGCCCGGGCAGTATCGTCAGCGCTGAGGCGTTTCACTTCCGTGTTCGGGATGGGAACGGGTGGGTCCACCTCGCTCTAGCCACCAGATGCTTCGAATTATGGCGGCGGGCGGGAGTTCGTGCAAGCGCCGGTTGCGGCAAGGGGGCGGAGGCGGCACGCTCGCGGCATGCGGGGACTGTTCGCGTTCGCGCTGGGGATGCTCGCCGGGGCCGTCGCGGTCGTGCTGTGGTTCACGGTGGACCCCGATTTCGACGCGCGGACGGAGGCGGTCGCCGGCGGCGGCAACATCACGGTGACGTTCGACGAGCGGGCGCTGGCGGCGATCATCGCGCGGGAGCTCCCGGCCATCCCGGGCGTCGGCGAGCGGCCGGCGGTGGATGTCGAGGTGCTGCAGGAGGGGCTCGTCGGGGTGACGTTCGGCGTCGGCGCGTGGGGCGTTGGGACGCGCGCCTCGGTGTACCTCGACCCGGAAGTGGCGGATGGGCGGCTCGTGCTGCGGGTGGCGCGGGCGACGCTGGGCGGCCTGACGGCGCCGGAGGCGGTGGCGGCGCTCATCGAACCGCCGCTGCAGGAGCGGCTCGACGAGGCGGCGGGGGAACTGCCGTACCGGCTGGTGGCGATCCGGACGACGGACCGGCGGCTGGCGCTGGACCTCGCGCTCGATTGACCGCGGGCGTCAGATGCCGGTGCTGACGCCGATGAGGCGGCCGATGCCGAAGGTGATGGCCGAGGCTGCGAGGCCGAAGGTGAGCATGCGGAACCCGGAGAAGAGGATGCCGCGGCCGGTGTAGAGGGTGATGGCGGCGCCGACGGCGAAGAGGCCGAGGGCGCTGGCGGCTGCGCTGGCGGCCACTCCGGCGATGCCGGCGAGGAAGAGCCACGGAATGACGGGAATGATGGCGCCAACGCTGAAGGTGAGGAACGAGGTGATGGCGGCGACCCACGGGTTGCCCGCCTCTTCTTCGGACATGCCGAGCTCTTCGCGGGCGAGGGTATCGAGGGCGGTTTCGCGGTTGGCGATGATGCGCTGCGCGGTGGCGCGGGCTTCCTCTTCGCCGAGGCCCTTCGCGCGGTAGATGAGGACGAGCTCCTCGAGCTCTTCATCGGGCATCAGGGCGAGCTCATCGCGCTCGATTTCGAGCTGGCGGGCGAAGGCCTCAGCCGAACTGCGAACGCTGATCCATTCGCCGAGAGCCATCGAGAGGGAGCCGGCGAGGAGGCCTGCGATGCCGGCGAGGACGACGACGTTCTGGCCGGGGTTCGCGCCGGCGACGCCCATGACGAGCGAGAGATTCGAGACGAGGCCGTCGTTAGCGCCGAGGACGGCGGCGCGGAGGGCGTTGCCGGTGCCGGCGCGGTGGCGGCCTTCGAGCCGGGCGATGTCGACCTCGACCGGCCGGCCGCGGGTCGATCGAGCGAGTTCGCGGAAGAGGCGGGCGTGGGAGCGCTCGTCGCGGGGGAGGTCGGCGGCGATGGCCTCCGGCTGGTCGTCGTACATCGTGTAGGCCGACATCTCCATGCGGGTGACGATGGGGCTGACGGAGGCGGTGCCGAAGCGGCGGGCGAGCCAGCCGAGGAAGCGAGTGCGGAAGCTTGGGCGGTAGTCCGGGACCTCAGCGCCGGCTTCTCGGAGCTTCGCTTCCCAAAGGGCGCGGTGGCGGTCTTCGCTCTCGGCGAGGCGGAGGAAGACGTCGCGCAGGTTCGGGTCTTTCTCAGCGGCGGCAAGGTAGCGGTAGAGGGCGGCGCCGTCGACCTCGTCGCGGAGGTTGCGCCGGTAGCGTTCGATGTCGGCAGCGGTCGGGCTCATCTGGAATGAGTCTAGGACGGGACGCGGTATTTGCGCGCCTTGCGCGGCTTCCGGGACGGGGAAGGCAGGGCTAATTGGCGGGGCGGGCGCTGCGCGGCCGGGGCGGGTGCCTCTTCGAGATACCAGCCCCAGGTGCCGGCGCGTTTGTGCTCCGTGAAGCGGAACCGGATGCCGCGGCGCGAAAGATCCTCCATCTCCTGCGCGAGCTTCATATGGAGGTCGTGGACCCAGAGGGCGCCGCCCCGGGGGCGGTTGTCGACGATGTCGTAGCCGCGGGCGCGGAAGCCCTCGAGGGCCATCGCGAGGGGGTCCTGCGGGGCGACTGCCGGGAACAGGATGAGACGGCTGCCGGGATCCTCGGTTTCGGCGGGCTCTTCGGGGGCGGAGGGCGGCGGCGGGGCGGGGTCGTACGTCCCGGGCGCGGCGCGGTGACGGCGGAGTTCGCGGGTGAACCAGCGGTCGAGGTCGGTGAGGCGCGCTTGCGGGATGCCGAGCTGCCGTTCGATGGCGGCCGGGGCGAGCGCGGCGCGGAAGCCGTGGAGGTGTTCGAGCGCGGCGCGTTCGGCGGGTTCGAGCATCGCGAGGAGGCGCTCGGTCGCGTCACTCGTACCGGTCACGGCCGGGACGCTGGAGGAGGCAGCGGATTCCGCGTCCGACGGCCCGGAGGGCGGGAAGAAGACGTGAACGATGGCGTCGTAGATGGCGTCCTCGGCGGTCGCCGGGGCCGGGCTGGAGGGGTCGGCCGGCGCCGGGGCCGCCGGTGGCCGCTCGGCACTGGCAGGCGGACGGTTCGCCAGGGGCGGCGCCGGAGCGGCGCGGCGGTCCGTTTCCCGGTTCGTCTTCGCGGGGCCGACGTGGCGGCGGTCGGCGGACCCATCCCGGGGTGCCGGTGCGCCCACCCGGCGGAGCACGGCGGGCGCTGCCGGCTTCGCGGCCGGGCGCGCGGGGCCGCCCGGGCGCCACGGCTCGAGGAAGGGCATGAACCGGGGCGACTGGAGCTTTTTCAGCGCTTTCGCCTCGATTTGGCGGATGCGTTCGCGCGTGAGGCCGAAGACGGCGCCGATCTGTTCGAGCGTCTGCGGTTCGCCCGCGAAGCCGAAGCGGAGACGAAGGACCTGGCGCTCGCGGGAATCGAGGGCGGCGAGCGCCTGCGCCACGGCGACGCGGAGGCCCTTGCGGAGCGCGGTCTCCTCCGGGTCCTCGGGCGATGGCGAGGGAAGGAGGTCGCCGTAGATGACGTCGCAGGCGTACGGGGAGACGCGGCCGGTGCCGCCGGGCGTGCAGGTCGTGTCCATACGAAGCGGTGGCCGGATGGCGCAGCCAGGGAAGAACCCGAGGTGCGCGTCGATAGCGCGGTAGTCTTCTTCGCGGTACATGCCTCGCTTCCGCGGTCGAATGTCGCCGAACCTTTCCCGGAATTTTACCCGGTATCAGCGCGGGTTTGCGCAGGCAGCATGCGACAGTTCAGCGACAAATCGTGACGCGCTCGGCGGCGCTGAGGCCGCTCTTGCGGGCTTCTCACGCCTTGCGATTGAAGGCGGCAGCGGCGGCTTCGACGCCGGCGGAGATGATGGTCTCGATGGCGTCAGCGGCGCGCTGGACGGCGGCTTCGAGGAGCTCGCGGTCGGCCGGCGCGGGCGGGCTGAGCACCCAGTCGGCGACGACGTCGGGATCCCAGGAGGGTTCGCCGCCGACGGTGGGGCGGCCGATGCCGATGCGGACGCGGATGAAGTCGAGCCCGGCGTGCTGGGCGATGCTCTTGAGACCGTTGTGGCCGCCGTGGCCGCCGCCGGCGCGGATGCGGAGCTGGCCGGGGGGCAGGTCGAGGTCGTCGTAGGCGACGATGGTGTGTGCGAGGTCGCAGCCGGTCCACTGGAGGGCCTGGGCGACGGCTTTGCCGCTGACGTTCATGAAGGTTTTCGGCTTGACGAGGGCGGCGCGCTGACCCTGGAGGGTGCCGACGCCGATGTGCATGAGGCTGCCGACGGCCTTCGGCTGGGTGCCGGCGCGCTTCGCGAGGACGTTCACGACCCAGAAGCCGACGTTATGACGCGTACGGGCGTACTCTTCGCC
Source organism: Tepidiforma sp. (assembly GCF_026419595.1). Taxonomy (NCBI): domain Bacteria; kingdom Bacillati; phylum Chloroflexota; class Tepidiformia; order Tepidiformales; family Tepidiformaceae; genus Tepidiforma; species Tepidiforma sp. The sequence continues at coordinate 7,575 of NZ_JANZZD010000006.1, forward strand.
CGGGTTGCCGAGGCCGACGATGAGCCAGTCGGCGGCGAAGCGGGGGCCGGCGGGCGCGGGCTTGCGGCGGAAGGGCATGGGGGGAGTGTGGCACGGGGCGGGCGTGCGCCCAACCGGCGGGAGCAGATGCCGGTAGAATCGGAGCCGTGCCGCTGGCGGAGTTCGCGGTGGATTTCGTTTTCGGGGGCCTGTACGGGGCGCTCGTGACGGGCATCGCGCTGCTGGCGGCGATCCCCTACGCGGCCTGGCAGGGCGTGCGCCGGCTCGGCCGCCGATTCGGAGGCAGGCAAGATGGCGACCCGCGACCAGGTGGATGAACTGCTGGCGAAGATGGCGGAAGAGCGGGCGAACCTCATCCGCGTGGCGGAGGGGCTGAGCCCGGAGGACGCGCTGCGGGTGCCCGTCGATGCGGAGGGCGAAGAGCAGTGGACGGCGCTCGAGCAGCTCGCGCACCTGTGCGAGATGGAGCGGACGTACGACGCGTGGGTCCGGGCGGCGCTGCGGGAGGAGAACCCGGACCTCGGCCGCATCCCGTGGCAGTCGGTGCCGATCCCGATCGAGGAGGCGAACCGCTACACCGTAGCGGACCTGCTGCGGCAGCTGGAGCTGGAGCGGCGGTACACGCTGGGGCTCATCGACGGGATGCGGCTGGAGGACTTCGACCGTGTGGCGACGAGCCCGATGTTCGGGACGCTCACGGTGCTGCAGTGGCTGCGCTCGTTCTACCGGCACGACCGGCAGCACACGGCGCAGATCCTCGGGCGGCGGAGCGAGTACCAGCCGAACTTCAAGGGGCGCGAGCCGAACCAGCGCAAAATGCGGCTGGAGATGGTCGCGCGCCGGCAGGCCGGGCAGGCCTGAGCGCCGGGCAGGTCAGGCGGATTCGCGGAGGCGCGACGCCTGGCCGGGGAGCGGCGCGAGCTCGACCGGGATGACGGAGCGGCGGCCGCAGCGCGCGCATTCGCGGATGCGGATGGCGCGGGTGCGCACCTCGACGAGGTAGCGCCACTCGTGCTGGCAGGGGCTGTTCGTGCGTTCCATGGCTTCATCATGCCGGGGCCGTGTGAACGGACGGTTTCGCGGCCGGGGTTCGAGCGCGGCAGCCGAGCAGCGGGGCCGGGGGTGCGGATTGCCCGGGTGCTGGAGGCGGCCCTATAGTACCGGGCAGCCCCATGCTCATCGATATCCACAGTCACACGTGGCCCCGCTCGCACGACAGCGTCCTGAACCCCGATGACCTGATCGTCCGCGCGAAGGCAGCGGGCCTCGACGCGATCGTGTTCACGGAGCACGACACGGTGTGGGATTACAAGGCGATCGAGGAGCTGCGCGCGAAGCACAACTTCCTCGTGCTGGCCGGGGTGGAGATTTCGACGGACGACGGCCACATCCTCGCCTTCGGCATCGACAAGTACGTCTTCGGGATGCACCGGTCGCGGGAGCTGGCGGCGTACGTGGAGAAGGTAGGCGGCGCGCTGGTGGCGGCCCACCCCTACCGGCGGCAGATGCCGTGGTTCTCGCGGAACGACGACGAGTACCGGGCGGCGCTGGAGAAGGCGGCGCGGAACCCGGCGTACCAGTACGTGCAGGGGCTCGAGGAGATCAACGGGCGGGGTTCGGACAAGGAGAACGAGTTCTCCCAGCGGCTGTGCGAGATGATGCACCTGCCGGGAACGGGCGGGACGGACTCGCACGCGATTTCGGACATCGGGAAGTGCGCAACGTATTTCGAGCGGGAGATTCGCGACGAGCGGGAGCTGATCGAGGAGATCCGGGCGGGGCGGTTCTACGCGGTCGATTTGCGGTCGGGGAAGCCGGTGGCGGTGCGGGACGCGCGGCGGGAGCGGCTGCGGGAGTAGCTCGCGGACGGCGCGTCATGGCGCCGATGCCGGGTTGGCGGCTCTTCTTCACAGAGGCAGGGGCCGAATAGTAGTATGCGAGACGCCCACGCGGCAGGAACGCAGCACCCCCGACGGGAGAGGAGCCCCGAATGGCCTACGTAATCACGGAACCCTGCATCGACGTCCAGGACCAGGCGTGCGTCGAGGTCTGCCCGGTCGACTGCATCCACTTCGACGAAGGCGAAGACCGGATGCTGTACATCAACCCCGACGAGTGCATCGACTGCGGTGCCTGCGAGCCGGCCTGCCCTGTGACGGCGATCTTCGCGGAGGACGACGTCCCGTCGGACCGGGCGGTGTTCAAGGAGATCAACGCGCTCTGGTACAGCGACAAGGCCGCGGCGCGCGCGAAGGTCGCGGAGATCAAGCCCGCCTGACGCTGGCGGTTCGATGGTCGTGAACGGGAGCCGCTCTGCGGGCGGCTCCCGTTTTCTTTCGCGCGGGGCGGCTTGACCCTGCGCCGGGCTCGGCTAGATTGGAAATGTTGCGCCACGTATGGAGCGTGGCCCAGAGGGTTGTGACATGGCAGAACGTGTGACGATCGAAGCGGCGCCGCGGACGGTGCTCGGCAAGCAGGTGCGGCACCTCCGGCGGGAAGGCCGGCTCCCGGCGAACGTGTACGGCAAGGCGATCGCGTCCCGGGCGATCGAGATCGACGCGCGGGAGTTCGCCCGGACGATCAAGTCGGCCGGCCTGCGCGCGATGATCGAGCTGAAGGTGGCGGGTGAGACGGCACCGCGGTACGTGATCCTGCGCGGCATCGCGCGGGCGCACGGCACCGGCGAACCGATCCACGTCGATTTCTTCCAGGTGGACCCGGAGCGGCCGATCACGGCGAACGTGCCGCTGCGGCTGGTGGGCGAGGCGCCGGCGGTGCGCGACCTCGCGGGCACGCTGCTCCCGGGCATCGAGATCGTGTCGGTGCGCTGCCGGCCGCTCGACATCCCGGACACCATCCCGGTCGACATCGCGCCGCTAAAGGGGTTCGACTCGGTGCTGACGGTCGGGGACATCACACCGCCGCCGGGGGTGGAGATCCTGACGGACCCCTCGGTGGTGGTGGCATCGGTGGCGAAGCCGCGCATCCGCGGCCAGCGCGGCGGCTAAGCTGCGGGAGCCGTGACCGAACGAAGCTACCCGGCAGACCAGGCGGAGGCGGGCCTCCGCCTTTTCCTTGCCTGGTTCGGCCCGCACTACGCGCGGAGCACGTCGGTCGACGATGCTGCCTCGGACGGGACGACGCTCCGGGGCACGGTGGTCGTAGGGCGGCGGTGGGCGCTCCGGACGACGGTCCTCAACACGTTCGGCCCGGATGCGACGGTCGCCTGGGAGGCCGGGCGGGCGGCGCTGGAGCGGCGGCTGGACGCCGCGGGCCGGGCAGTCGCGGTGTGGGTGCCGCGGGGCGCGGGGTTCCCGACGGAGGAGCCGGGGCTCTCGGAGGTCGCGGCAGCCATCGACGCGGCGCGGAAGCTGGACGACGGGCGGCTCGAGTTCTGCCGGCCGGTGCGGCTGTACCTGCGGCGGGTGGCGACGACCGGTTCGGTCGTGACGGCGCTCGGCGGGCTGGCCGGCCACTGGGCGCAGTTCACGAACCGCGTGCCGGGCACGTTCCAGCTGAATTCGAACGAGCTGTTCCGGCTGCCGTCGAGCGAGGAAGCGCGGCAGGAGCTGGTCGAGCGCATCGTGATGGCATCGCAGCAGCCGGAGGTGGACGAGTCGATCACCATCGAGGCGCAGGACTGCTGGACGGCGAACGACCTCGGGGGCGGCGGGAGCTGCGTGCTCGGGACGCCAGCGCCGGAGAACGACGAGTGGAGCGCTTCGCTGCGGCGGAACCTGCGGCGGCTGCTGAAAGCGGCGAACGAGGCCGGGGCGGGAGAGCAGGCGGACGCGCGGGCGCTGGTCGTCATCGGGCCGGCGACCTACGCGGAAGACGAGAAGCTCTCGTGGGCGCTGCGGGGGATGGACCCGTCGCTGTACGCGGGGTACGACATCCTCGCGGTCATCGCGGATGGCGTGGTGAAGCCGGTGCTGCTGCCCGGGCGGTCGGTGCTGCCGTGGGACGCGCCGCTGCGCTGACCCGCGAGCAGGGTTGACGGCGGCCCGGCACAATCCGGGCGATCACGGCGCGAGAGGTGCGTGCGATGGCGATCGAACGGGTCGGGTTCATCGGGCTGGGCATCATGGGCGGGCCGATGGCGGCGAACCTGCTGCGCGCGGGGTTCGCGCTGACGGTATGGAACCGGACGCCGGCGAAAGCGGAGCCGCTGGCGGAGCTGGGGGCCGCGGTCGCCGGGTCGCCGGCGGAGGTGGCTTCCCGGTCTGGCGTCACGTTCACCTGCGTGACGGCCTCGCGCGATGTGGAGGAGGTGGTGCTGGGACCGGGCGGGGTCATCGAGGGAGCGGCGCCGGGCAGCATCGTGGTCGACTGCTCCACCGTGGCGCCGGCGACGGCGCGGCTGCTCCACGCGCGGCTCGCCGAGCGGGGCATCGGCTTCCTCGATGCGCCGGTTTCCGGGGGCGACGTGGGCGCGAAGGCGGGCACCCTCGCCATCATGGCCGGGGGCGACCCGGCGGTGTTCGAACGGGCGCTGCCCGCGCTGCAGGCGATGGGGAAGACCATCGTCCACGTGGGGCCGGCGGGCGCAGGGCAGGTGGTGAAGCTCTGCAACCAGGTCGCGGGCGGGCTGAATCTCCTCGCGATGGCGGAGGCGATCAGCCTCTGCCGCCGCTCGGGGGTGGACCCGGCGAAGATGCTGGAGGTGGTGTCGGCGGGGGCGGCGGGTTCGTGGATGCTGCAGCACCTGGGGCCGCGGGCGGTCGCGGGGGATTTCGCCCCCGGGTTCATGGTGGACCTGATGCAGAAGGACCTGGGGCTGGTGCTGGACGCGGCGCACGAGACGCACACGCCGCTGCCGGGCACGGCGCTGGTGCGGCAGCTGTTCGAGATGCTGCAGGCGCGGGACCGGGGCCGGGACGGGACGCAGGCGATCGTGGAGGCGCTGCGGCTGCTGGCGGGTGAGGCGTAGCCCGGGCGATTCAGGCGACGGAGGGACCGTCGGTCTCGCCGCCGGGGCGGAGGAGGCTGAGGACGGCCGCCGTGCGGTGGCGGCCGGCGAGCTGGCGGTCGGCAGCGGCGAAGAGGTCGGCGGGTTCGCAATCGACACCCGTGGCGACGCCGAACGAGAGGGAGACGGGGACGAGATCGGCCCACTCACTGAGGTTGCGCCGCTCGACCTCCTGCGCGATGCGGCGGGCGATGAGGCGGCCGACGGCCAGGTCGGCGCCGGGGAGGATGACGCCGAAATCGTCGCCGCCGATGCGGGCCGCGAAGTCGCCGCCGCGGATGCTGTGGGCGATGGCGGAGGCGGCGCGCCGGAGCATGTCGTCGCCGACGTCGTGGCCGTGGGCCTGGTTGACGAGGCGGGTGCCGACGAGGTCGGCGAGGATGAGGGTGACCGGTTCGCGGGTGCCGCGTCGGGCGGCGCAGTCGTCGCGGAGGCGCTCATCGAAGGCGTGGCGATTGTAGAGGCCGGTGAGGTGGTCGGTGCGGGCCTCGCGCTCGAGCCAGCGGACCATGGTGTCGCGCCGGCGGAGGGTGCGGTTCTCTTCGACGGCGGCGATGAGGCGGAGGGCGAGCTGGGCGGCGTCGAACTGGCCGATGGTGAGGAAATCGTGGGCGCCGAGCTTGAGCGAAGGCACGGCTTCGAGGTCGGGCTGGCCATCGAGCAGGAGGACGACGGCGATATCGGGGCGGCGTTCGCGCAGGAGGCCGGCGAGCGGCGAGGCGGGGTCGAGCCAGAGGCGCGCGGCGATGATGGCGACGTCGAAGGCGCCGTCGGCGAGGAGGCCTTCGGCTTCCTGGGCGCCGCGGGCGGCGTGAGCGTGGAAGCGGGGCGAGGATTCGAGGAGCTGGCGAACGGCGCGGATGCGCTCGACGTCCTCATCGATGATGAGGACGCGGAGGGTGCGCGGCTGCGCGGGCGGCGTGGCCGTTCGGATGGTCATGCTGTGGCCCCTGTTCTGAGTATCGGCCGGGACTCGACAGAAGAAGAGGCCCGCCGCGGGAATTTGCGGCGGGCCTCCGGCGATGCGGCGGGCGGCGCGGACTAGAAGTCGCGGCCCGGGATTTTGATGTCGTCGGCGGGCGGCGCCGGGTTGGCGATGCCGGCCATCAGCTGGGTGGGCACGAGCATGCGGAGCTCATCGAGCGTCCATTTGCCGTGCTTGTAGATGTTGCGGAAGGGCGGGTAGAGGTCGGCGAGGAGGCCGACATGGCCGCCGGCGACCTGGAAGATGCGGCCGTTGATGTTCCACGCCTCATCGAGGAGGAGGTAGACGGTCATGGGCGCGACCATATCGGGCGTGCGCATGGCGGCGGCTTCCTCGGCGGCGCGGTTGGCGGCGGCCTGCGGCGGGCCGCCGGCGGCGGCGATGCCGCGCTGGGCTCGGAGGTCGCGCGCGGCCTGGGGAACGGTGGCCGTGAGGCGGGTGGCCGCGCCGGGGGCGATGCAGTTGACGGTGACGCCGTAGCGGCCGAGGTCGCGGGCGGCGACGCGGGTGAGCCCGGCGACGCCGGCCTTGGCGGCGCCGTAGTTCGCCTGGCCGGAGTTGCCCTGGAGCCCGGAGACGGAGCTGAAGTTGACGATGCGGCCGTAGCGCTGCTGCCGCATGAGGACGGAGGCGGGCTTGATGGTGGTGAAGTGGCCCTTGAGGTCGACGCGGATGACGTCGTCCCACTCTTCTTCGGAGAGGTTGAAGATCATCCGGTCGCGGAGGATGGCGGCGAGGTTGATGAGGCCGTCGAGGCGGCCCCAGGTATCGAGGGCGGTGCGGATGACGCTTTCGCCGCCTTCCATGGTGGAGACATCGGCGAAGTTGGCGACGGCTTCGCCGCCCATTTTCTTGATCTCTTCGACGACCTGGGCGGCGGGCCCGTCGTCGTGGCCGGAGCCGTCGGGGTTGACGCCGGGGTCGTTGACGACGACGCGGGCGCCTTCGGAGGCGGCGAGGAGGGCGCATTCGCGGCCGATGCCGCGGCCGGCACCGGTCATGGCGATGACTTTGCCCTCGAGGAGGTTGCCCATGTTCGGCGGTCCTTTCTGCGGTTCGGGCTAGCTGTTGATGATGACGGTGGCGGAGCCGGGGGTCGTTTTCTTGCCCTCGGGGTTCTCGGTCCAGATTTCGAGGTCGACGAGCTTCTGGCCGTTTTCTTCGTACTTGCGGGTGACGATGCCCTTGCAGGTGATGTCCTGGTTGGGGAAGTCCATGCCGCGGTAGGAGCAGCCGAAGCGCTTGATTTTGCCGTTGCCGCCGAGCCAGTCGTGGAGGAGCTGGCCGAGGAAGGCGTGCTTGAGGGCGCCGTGGACGATGATGTCGCTGAGGCCGGTGCCCTTGGCGAAGTCCTTATCGTAGTGAATCTGGTAGAAGTCGCCGGAGCCCGCGGCCCAGAGGACGAGCTGCTGGGTGGAGCAGTTCTTCTTGAGCTCGGGGATGGCCATGCCTTCGGTGATCTCGTTCCATTTCGCTGCCATGGGAGTGCTCCTCGGGGTCAGTAGCGGATGCCGGTGCCGGTCATGATGGCGACGACCTTGCCGTCCTGGTTCCTGTAGACGGTCTTCGTCGTGGTGATGAGCATCTGGCCGATGCTGCCTTCGCGCTCTTCGTAGGAGGCGACGTGGGAGGTGGCGGTGAGGACGTCGCCGGCGCAGATGTCGTCGAAGTACTCGATTTCGGTGCCGCCATTGAGGATGCGGTTGAGCGGACGGCTCGGCTGGGGACCGATGTCGCGGCCGCGGCGGGCGGCGGCGTTCGGGTTGAAGATGGGCGTGCCGAGGTAGCCGGGGGGCGCGACGAGGCTGCGGTAGCCGGCGGCCTTCGCGGCGGCTTCGTCGTAGAAGATGGGGTCGGTGTGGCCGACGGCGCGGGCGAACATGCGGATGGAGGTCTTATCGACCTCGAGGGTGTAGGGTTCGGATTCTTTGCCGACGTGGGCGCGCATCTCATCGGTGATGAGCGGCGTCTTCTCCTGGGTCACGGGGCCTACTCCGCGGGATGATTTGTGCGCGGGGAACGATACGCGAGCGGGGGCGGCGCGTAAACGGCGTTTTGCTGGAGGGCGGCGGCGCATAGAATGCGCGCCATGGCGTTTCTTTCGTTTCCCGAGGGCTTTCAGTGGGGGGTCGCGACGGCCTCCTATCAGATCGAAGGGGCGGTGCAGGAGGACGACCGCGGCGTGACCATCTGGGACACGTTCGTGCGGCAGCCGGGGAAGGTGCAGAACGGCGACACGGGCGATGTCGCCTGCGACCACTACCACCGGTTCCGCGAGGACGTGGAGCTGATGGCGAGCCTCGGCATCCAGACGTACCGGTTCTCGCTGGCGTGGGCGCGCATCTACCCGTTCGGCCGCGGCGCGGTGAACGAGAAGGGGCTGGCGTTTTACGACCGGCTGATCGATGCGCTGCTGGAGAAGAACATCCAGCCGGCGGTGACGCTCTACCACTGGGACCTGCCGCAGGCGCTGCAGGACCTCGGCGGGTGGACGAACCGCGAGGTGGTGGACGCGTTCGCGGCGTATGCGAAGACGGCGTTCGACCGGTTCGGCGACCGGGTGACGCGGTGGATCACGCTGAACGAGCCGATCGTCTTCACGGAGATGGGGCACCGCACCGGAGTGATGGCGCCGGGGATGCGCGACCTCGGGGCGTACAGCCGGGCGATCCACCACGCGCTGCTGGCGCACGGCCGGGCCGTGCAGGTCTTCCGCGAGGGCGGCTACCGGGGCGAAATCGGGATCACGAACGCGAACACGTTTTACGAGCCGGCCGACGATTCGCCGGAGACGGCGGCTGCGGTGGAGCGGGCGCGCGATTTCGACACGCGGCTGTTCCATGGGCCGGTCTTCGGCCGGGGCTACCCGGCCTCGGTGGTGAAGCACTTCGCCGAGCGCGGGGTGCCGCTGCCGATTCAGCCGGGCGACATGGACGTCATCGCGACGCCGACGGACTTCCTCGGGGTGAACCTGTATTCGCGGGGGCTCATCCAGCCGGCGAACAACAGCGTGGGGTTCACCTATGCGCCGCCGCGGCTGCCTCTGCTGCCGATGGGGTACGAGGCGGCGCCGCACGCGCTCGGCGCGTTCGTGCGGTGGATTTCGAACGAGTACGGGCGGCCGCGCATCTACATCACCGAAAACGGCGTGTGCGACAACACCGAGCCGGACGCGAACGGGGTGATCGACGATGCGACGCGGCAGGAGCTGCTGCGCGGCTTCCTCGCGGGGCTGCACGGGGCGATCGAGGACGGCTGCGACGTGCGCGCGTACTACCAGTGGTCGCTGATGGACAACTTCGAGTGGGCGTTCGGCTACAGCAAGCGGTTCGGCATCGTGTACACGGATTACCGGACGCTGGCGCGCATTCCGAAAAAATCGGCGGAGATGTACGCCGACATCATCCGCCGAAACGGGCTGGACGCCTGACGGGGCTCAGAGGAGCTGTTCGATCGCCTCGATGACTTCGGGCGCATCGGGCGCGGTGCGCGGGTCGAACTTCGCCACGACGTTGCCCTCGCGGTCGACGAGGTATTTCTGGAAGTTCCAGAGGACCTCGCCGCCGATCGGCTCGGGCAGCGAGGTGAGGACGCGGTAGAGGGGGTGCATGCCTTCGCCCTTGACGGAGATCTTGGCGAAGAGGGGGAAGGTGACGCCGTAGTTGAGGTCGCAGAACTGGGCGATTTCTTCGTTGGTGCCGGGTTCCTGGCCCATGAAGTCATTGGCGGGGAAGCCGAGGATTTCGAAGCCCTGGCCGCGGTATTTCTCGTAGAGCGCCTGGAGCGCGGCGTACTGGGGGGTGAGGCCGCACTTGCTGGCGACGTTGACGAGGAGGAGGACGTTGCCGCGGTAGCGTTCGAGCGGCTCTTCGGTGCCGTCGATGCGGGGCATGGTGAACTGCAGGACCAAGGGAACCTCCGTAGGGGCGAAAAGGTACGCCTCCGATCGTAGCAGGCCGACGCCGGGCGGGTTGCGCTCAGCCGGCTGCGAACCAGGAGACGACGCGGGACGGGACGAAGCGGAGCAGCGGGAGACCTTCGAGCGCCATCGCGCGGTACTGCGGGTAGCGGGCGCGGAGGGCGGCGAGGGCGGCGGGCCAGGTGTCGCCGCGGGGGAGCACCTCGCCCACCACATCGAGTCGGACCCAGGCGAGGCGGCTCCAGTCGGCGTCGTAACGGTCGACGAGGACGGCCGCGCGGGGGTCGCGCTGGAGGTCGGCGATGCGGGCGAGCGCGGCGGTCCGCTTCGGTTTTTCGTCGACGGCGACGGCGATGACGGGGCCGGCCGGCTCGTCGAGGAGGGCGAAGCAGACGGGGACGAGGCGGGGGCGGCCGGAGGGCGCGATGGTCGCGAGGCGGGCGACGGGTTCGGCGAGGAGGAGCTCGCGTTCGCGGGGGCCGATGACGGCGGGCACGGCGGAAAGGGTACGCGAAGTGCGGACCGGCGCGGGCATGCGCTAGAGTGCGGACGTATGGCGCGGACGGTGCTGGCAGCAGACCTCGGGGGGACGCACCTGCGGGCGGCGGTCGTCGACGAGGGCGGCGCCATCGGCTACCGGGCAGACCACCCGACGCCGGCGGAGGCTTCGCCGGGGGAGATGGTGCAGCTGGTCGTCGACCTGCTGGCCGAGGCGGTACGCGCCTCGGGGGCGCGGCCGGCGGCGGCCTGCATTGCGACGGCGGGGCTGGTGAACGCGAACGAGGGGCGGGTGATCTTCGCGCCGAACATCGCAGGCTTCCGGAACGTGGTGCTCACGACGCCGGTGGCGCAGCGGCTTGGCATCCCGGCCTTCATCGAGAACGACGCCTCGGCGGCGGCGCTCGGAGAGCACCGGTTCGGCGCAGGGCGCGGCACGCGGCACCTCCTCCATGCGACGCTTGGGACGGGGATCGGCGGCGGGCTGGTGATCGACGGGCGGCTGTACCGGGGCGCGCAGGGGCTGGCCGGGGAGATCGGCCACATCGTGATCGACCCGGGCGGGCCGCGGTGCGCGTGCGGCTCGCGCGGGTGCCTCGAGGCGCTGGTGAGCGGGGTGGCCTTCGCGGCGCGGGCGCGGAAGCTGCTGGAGCAGGGAAAGTCGCCGGTGCTGAAGGAAGTCGTGGGGTATGAGGAGCCGACGGGCGCGCACCTGTTCGCGGCGGCGGCGAAGGGCGACCGGGCGAGCGAGGCGGAGATCCGGAACGGCGGCCACTACCTCGGGCTGGGGCTGGGGAGCCTCGTGAACGTGCTGAACCCGGATGCGGTGACGCTCTCAGGCGGGCTGCTGGCGATGGGCGAGATGCTGCTGGGCCCGATGCGGGAGGCGATGCGGTCGATGGCGTACGGGGCGGCGGGCAGCGCGCTGGTGCGGCTGAGCGAACTGGGGGAGAACACGGGCCTGCTGGGCGCGGCGGCGGTGGCGTTCGAGCGGCTCGAGTCGGCGTGATTCAGCTGCCCAGGTGCTCAGCGAAGAAGGCGGCGATGCGGCGCCAGCTGTCTTCGGCCGCGGCAGGGTCGTAGCCGACCTTCATCGGGCCCCAGGCGCCGAGCCGGGCCGCGACGCCGTCGTGGCGGTTCATGAAGGAGTGGCCGGCAGCGGGATAGATGACGACGTCGTGCGGCGTGTCGAGTGCGGCGAGGTGCTGCTGGAGGCGGCGGCCCTGCGGCGCGAAGAGGCGGTCGCGGCCGCCGTAGCCGGCGACGACGGGACAGACGCCTTCGAGCGCCGCAGGGCTCTTCGGGACGGCGCCGTAGAAGACGGCGGCGGCGCGGAGGGGTGCGCGGGCCGCCATGAGCAGGGCGAAGGAGCCGCCCATGCAGAAGCCGAGGATGCCCAGGCGGCTCGAATCGACGGCGGGGTGGGCGGCGAGCCACGCGCGGGCGGCATCGAGCGCGTCGAAGGCGCGGCCCTCGCCGCGGGCCAGGTCGCGGAAGGCACGGACGAGGCAGAAGGGACGCGGACCGAGCGCGGCGAGGAGGTCCGGCGCGAGGGCGGCGTAGCCGAGGCTGGCGGCGCGGCGGGCCTGGGCGCGGATGTCGTCGTTGAGGCCGAAGATTTCGTGGAGGACGAGGACGCCGGGCACCGGCGCGGCGTCGGCGCCGGCGGGGAGGGCGAGGAACGCGGGCATGGGCCGGCCGCCGGGACCGGGGAAGGCGACGGAAGATTCGAAGAGGTCCACGGCGGGGATGGTGCCGCATCGCGCGGAAAGCTGCGAGCCGCCCGGGCGGGCGGCTCGCGGGAGCGTTCGGACAGTGGAGGCGCGGCTAGATGCGGCCGGCCATGTTGCGCAGGCGGCGGATGCGCTCGTCCAGCGGCGGGTGGGTGCTGAAGAGGTTGGCGAGGCCTTCGCCGCGGAAGGGGTTGGCGATGTAGAGGGCGGAGACGGCCTCCTGCGCCGGGGTAGGCTCCATCGGCATGGCGGCGATACCCATCTTCAATTTTTCGAGGGCGCTGGCGAGGGCGAGCGGGTCGCGGGTGACGCGGGCGCCGGTTTCGTCGGCGGCGTACTCGCGGGAGCGGCTGATGCCGAGCTGGAGGAGCGTGGCGGCGATGGGCGCGAGGAGAATGACGGCGAGGGCGACGAGCGGGTTGCGGTCGCGGTCGCCGCCGCCGAAGAGGCTGGTGAACATCAGCACCTGCGCGATCATGGAGATGGCGCCGGCGATGGTGGCGACGATGGAGCTGGTGAGGATGTCGCGGTTCTTGACGTGGCCCATTTCGTGGCCGATGACGGCCCGGAGTTCGCGCTCATCGAGGAGGCGGAGGATGCCGGTCGTGACGGCGACGACGGCGTGCTTGGGGTCGCGCCCGGTGGCGAAGGCGTTGGGCGAGGCGTTTTCGACGATGTAGACACGGGGCATGGGCATGCCGGCCGCGCGGGCAACTTCGCGGACCATCTGGAAGAGCCGGGGATGCTCTGCCTCGGAGATTTCGCGGGCGCCAGCCATGGCGAGGGCCACGCGGTCGCTGAACCAGTACGCGAAGAAGTTCATGATGCCCGCGAAGATGAGGAAGACGATGGCGCCGCCGGTGCCGCCGATGAAGCCGCCGACGGCGACGAGCAGGCCGGTGAGGGCAGCGAGCAGGATGGTAGTTTTCAGGAAGTTCATGGCGACCTTTTGAGTAACCTCCTCAGGTAAAAGTATAGGGCGCGAGCCGCGGCCGGGGTCGGAAAGGCGGGGTAAGGCGGGCGAAAAGGCGGCTTTTCGTTCGGGGATCGATTTGGCACGCGACATTCGTACCCCCTGTACCTGCCGGCCGAAGCGGCGGCGGGAAGCTCACACCCAGGGGGTTCTCATGAAGGTCGTTCGATGGCGCACTGCGCTGCTGCTCGCGGGGGCGGCGTTCGCTTCGCTGGCGATGGTCGCCTGCGGAGGGGACGACGACGAGGCAGCGCCGACGCCCATCCCGACGGCGCCGCCGGCTGCGGCGAGCGGGGATATCATCGAGGTGGCGACGGCCGCCGGGAACTTCACGACGCTGGCGCGCGCCCTCGAAGCCGCCGGCCTGGTGGAGACGCTGAAGGGCGACGGCCCGTTCACGGTGTTCGCGCCAACGGATGAGGCCTTCGCGGCGCTGCCGGCGGGGACGCTGGATGACCTGCTGGCCGACCGCGACCAGCTGACGAAGGTGTTGACCTACCACGTGGTGGCCGGGAAGGTGACTTCGGACCAGGTGGCGTCGCTGACGCAGGCGACGACGGTGGAGGGTTCGACGCTGCGCATCAAGGTCGAGAACGGCAAGGTCATGGTCGACGATGCGACGGTGACGACGGCGGACGTCGAGGCGACGAACGGGGTCATCCACGTCATCGACAAGGTGCTCATCCCCGAGTAGCGGGGCCGGGGCGACCCGAGACCGATCACAGGAACGGGGGCCGGAAATCCGGCCCCCGTTTCGTTGCGTCCCGGGCGCGGGCGCGATGTCAGCGGGCGAGGCCGTGGTATTCGGGGTTGGGGAGGACGCCGGCGCCGCTCATGAGGCGGTTGGTGAAGTTGAACATGGAAGCGACCTCGACGATGTCCCAGCAGTCTTCATCGCTGAAGCCGACGGCGCGGAGCTCATCGATGTCGTCTTCGGTGACGGTGACAGGGTCGAGGGTGAGTTTGACGGCGAAATCGAGCATCGCCATGTGCTTTTCGGAGAGGCCGGCTTTGCGGTAGTCGAGCGTGATGCGGTCGCCCTGGACGGGGTCTTTGAGGATGGCGCGGAGGGCGAAGCCGTGGCTGGTGAGGCAGTAGAGGCACTGGTTCTGCATGGAGACGACCACGGCGATCATTTCGCGCTCGGCCTTGCCGAGGCCGGGGGTCGGCTCCATGACGGCCTGGTAGTGAGCCCACCATTTGAGCATGCGGTCGCCCCGCCAGGCGAGCGCGCGGAAGACGTTGGGGACGAAGCCCATGCGCTCTTCCATCTGGTCGAAGAGGGCGCGGGCTTCTTCGGAGAGCTGGTCGCGTTCGAGGACGGGGAACCAGGAGATGCGTTCGCTGCTCATGGGCGCAGGGTGCGCCGGGCGGGGCGCAGCGTCAACGGGCGCCGGGGCGCGGGTCAGTTGACGCGGGGGTCGGCGGGCGCCCAGGCGAAGAGTTTGAGCTTGCCGGGCTGGCGCTGGAGGACGCGGCGCCAGAGGGTGGCGGCGTCGGGGTCGAAGGCGTCGGCTTCGAGGGCGGGGACGACGAACCAGGCTTCTTCGGCGATTTCGCGGTCGAGCTGGCCGGCGCCCCAGCCGGCGTAGCCGGCGAAGACGCGGACGGATTCGAGGTCGGCGCGGTAGTCTTCGAGGGGGCGGGAGAGGTCGAGGAGGGCGGCGCGGCCGACGATGCGGTTGGGCGGGTCGGCGCCGGGCCGGAAGCGGCCGAGGGCGATGGCAGCGGTCGGTTCGACGGGGCCGCCTTTGAAGACGACGGGGGGAGGGGCAGCGAGGTCAGCAAACTGCGGCAGATGGTCGGCGACGGGGGCCTGCTCGAGCGGGTGGTTGAGGACGAGGCCCATGGCGCCGTCCTCGTCGTGCATGCAGACGAGGACGACGGTGCGGAAGAAGTTCGGGTCGACGAGGGAGAGGGAGGCGATGAGGAGCTTCCCGGCGAGGGATTCAGTCACGGGAGGGATCTTCGCGCAGGGAGGCGGGAGCGGGAAGGGTCAGACGGAGCGGAGGCCGTAACTCCGGTTGCATTCCGCGATGAGGGCCCGGATGACGGCAGTCAGCTCTTCGGCGTGGCGGCGCATGCGGTCGATGACCGCAGGGTCGACTTGTTCACGCTCATGCAGCCTGCGAACCAGGAGGCAGAGGCGGTCGAGCGCCTCGAGGGCTCCGTACAGCGCCGTCCGGAGTTCGACCCGAGCGTGAAGGTCGACTGGCGGGACCAGGGCGCTCGCGCTAGCGACGTGCGCGAGCGTGCTGATTCCTGCGTCGCCAACCTGAGCGGCGTAGAAGCGGAGATGCGCGAGCCGGTTTTCCAGCTCGAGCGCATCCTCGGAGATGTCGTGGGCGAGCGAGTGCGCGAGGACGAACAGGCTGCGCAGGTCGCGAATGGCCACGCGGCGGCCCCAGCGAACGGGTTCCCTCTGGGGCAGATTATCGACCCGGGGCGGGATGGAACTATTAGGGTTTTTCTGAAAAGTTAGACAATCAACTGGTTAGGCCGGCGCATGGGCCGGGTCGTGGAGGCCGATGACGCCGCGGGCCGCGAGGTCGGCGAGGTCGGCTTCGGTGAGGCCGAGCTCGGCGGCGAGGACGCCGGCGGTGTGTTCGCCGAGAAGCGGCGCGCGCTGGAGTTCGACCTCGGAGTCGCTGAGGTGGATGGGCGGGGCGAGGAGCTGGAATTCGCCGACGGTGGGGTGCTGGATGGTGCGGACCATGTTGCGGGCGCGGAGGTGGCGGTTGGCGAGGAGGTCTTCGGTATCGAAGACGGCGCTGCAGGGGACGCCGGCGGCGGCGAGGTGCTCCATGGCTTCGAACTTGGTGCGCTGGCGCGTCCAGCTGGCGATGTACTCCCAGAGCTCGTCGCCGTGGGCGTGGCGGTCGCGGACGGTGGCGAAGCGCGGGTCCATGCCGAGCTCGGGCATATCGATGGCGGCGATGAGGGCGTCCCACATGCGGGTGGTAACGACCATGATGTAGATGTAGTCGTTCGGGCCGCCCGGGGCGCAGGGGTAGAGGTCGGTGGGGACGACGGTGCGGTTGCCGCGGCGCTGGATGGGGCTGGAGCGCCATTCGCGCTGGGACATCGGCTCGCGCATGAAGTTGGCGATTACTTCCTGCATGGCGATTTCGACGACCTGGCCGCGGCCGGTGCGCTGCCGCTGGATGTACGCCGCGAGGATGCCGAGGGCGGTGTGCACGCCGGAGCCGGTGTCGCCGAAGGTGGCGCCGGGGCGCATGGGCGGACCTTCCGGGTCGCCGGTGACGCTGAAGGCACCGCCCGCGGCCTGGGCAACCATGTCGAAGCATTTGTACCCGGCGTAGGGGCCGTGCGTGCCGAAGCCTTTGATGGTGGCGTAGATGATGCCGGGGTTGATGGCGGAGAGGACGTCGTAGCCGAGGCCGAGCTTCTCCATGGTGCCGAGGGTGAAGTTTTCGACCACGACGTCGAAGCGGGGCACGAGGCTGAGGAAGAGTTCGCGGCCCTCGGGGGTATCGAGGGCGATGGCGACGCTCTTCTTGTTGTTATTGAACGAAAGGAAGTAGTAGGAATCGCGGCCTTTGCCGGCCACGTTGCGGCCAGGGTCGCCGATGCCGGGGCGCTCGATTTTGATGACCTCGGCGCCGAGCCAGGCGAGGTACTGGGTGCAGGTCGTGCCGGCTTCGTACTGGGTGAGGTCGAGGACTTTCAGGCCGTCGAGCGCTGCCATCGTCGGGCCTCCGGGGCTGGATGGCGGGAGTGTAGCAGGGGCGAACGGGGCCGGGGGAGGGCGTCAGGAGCGGGGCTTCCGGCGGCCGCGGCGTTCGCGCGCCCGCTTGACTGCGCGGGCGATGGCGGCGCCGAGCATGCCGACGCTGATGCCGGCGAGGCCGCCGAGGACCATCCAGGGGACGACGGAGCCGCCGTCGCCGCCTTCTTCGACCTGGAGGGTCGCGCCGGCGCGGGACGCCTGAGGGGACGCGCCCGCGGCCGATGCGCCGGCGACGGCGGTTTCGACGGCGGCGGCGAAGACGTTGGGCTGGCCCGGCGTCGGGCGGAGGGTGACGGCCCAGTTCTCGGGAGCTGGCTCGGCGGCGGAGTCGCGGAGGCCGATGGTTTCGCCAGCTTCGGGCGCCGTCGGCGGCGGGTCGAACACGTCCGTGCGGGTGCCGAAGGAGACTTCGTCGACGGTGCGCCCGGCGGGGTCGCGGAGGCGGAGGAGATCGCCGGTGTTGCCGAGGCCATTCCCGATTTCGCCATCGGGAACGCGGACGACGGGGACGTCGGCCGGGAGCACGGCCGAGGCGCCGGCGATGACGGCGTAGCCGCCGGGCGGGATGACGGCGGCCGGCAGGGTGTCGCTGGCGGAGGCATCGGCGATGACCCAGCCGGCGAGGTCGACGGGTTCGGCACCGGTGTTGACGATTTCGACCCATTCGAAGGGGGCATCGCGGCCGGGCTCGGGCGGGTCGCTCATGATTTCGGAAATACGGAGGGCTGCGGGGTTCCCGGCTGACGGCGCGGCCGGCGCGGCGGAAGGGCGGGGCGAACTGCTGCCGGCCGAAGCGGCGCGCGTCGGGGCGGGCGAGGCGGCTGAGGCGGGGGCGCTCGAGCCGGCAGCGGAGGACGGCGACGGTTTCGGCGCAGGCGTCGGCGTAGGGGGAGGCGCGTCGACGGCGTCGAACCAGGCGTCATCGAAGCAGGCCGTGGCGGTGCCGGATGGGCGGAGCATGAGGCGCACACGGGCCGAGCGGGCATCGACCGGGGCGCGGAACGGGCCGGCGGCGAGAGGCGCCCAGCCGCCGGAGACGGGTTCGCCATCGGCCTGGTCGGCGCCGGAGCCGCTGCCGTCGGCGGAGGCGTACCAGGTGATGCGGAGGAAGGCCTCGCCGCCGCTGGCGCTGGCCCAGGCGCGGGCTTCGTACCATTGACCGGGTTCGACGGGCACGACCTGGTAGAGCCACTTCGTGGAGGAGGTATCGGAATCGAGGCAGGCGGCGTAGCGGCCTTCGTGGGCGTCGCCGGAGGCGCGGAGTTCGCCGCCAACCTTCGACCAGTAGGCCGGGCGGCCGGACTGGACGACTTCGAAATCGCCGTTGCGGAGGAGGCCGCCGCTGGCGGAACCGGGCGGAAGGGTCGGCGTAGCGGTTGGCGGCATGGTCGGGGTGCGCGCGGGGGTGCTGGCGCGCGGCGGCGTCGGGGTTTTCGTCGGCGTGGGCGTGCGGGTTGGCGTCGGGGTGCGCGTCGGGGTCGGCGTGCGGGTGGCGTCCGTCGCGCCTCCGGAGTCGCCGGCCCCGCCGGGTGGCTGAGACGTCGGGCTTGGGTTGCTCGTCGGCGTCGCCGTGGGCGCGGGGGTTGGATTGCCGGCCGACTCGACGAGCGAGGCGCCTGAGGGCCGGACGATGGCGCCAGTGCTGCCGCGGACTTCGACGATGAAGGCGGCGAGCTGCGTGCCGGGCGGCGCCGAGGGGCTGGCCGTCGTAAGCACGACGGGTATCTCACCGACCATGGTGACCGGGCTGATGACGGTGGCCGCGCTGATGGGGCCGGTGGTGTTCCAGAATTCGACCCGGAGCTGGGCAGAGAGGGTCGCCGAGGCTGCGAGGGTGATGCGGGCGTCGTAGCGGTTCCCGGGCGAAGCGGGGACGTACTGGGAGAAGAAGGCGAGGGTGCTGCCGAGGCGAAGGCCGTCCGGGGTTTCTTCGAGCAGAGAGAGGCCCCACGCGTCTTCGACGGGCGGCGCGAAGGAGGGGTTTTCGAGGAGGTTGTCGGAGGCTCTTGCCGGCGGAGACGAGGCTGCGAGGAGGGTGATGGCGACGGCGAACGCGGCGGAGAGAAGGGATGCGGAGGCGACGCGCCGCCCGGGCCCCGCTCTGCGCTTCATGGCGCGGGATTGTGGTGAGGGTGGGGAGGGGCGTAAAGGGGTGCGGGGAAAATATTCACACTGGTCGCTCGCTTATGTTGCTTGCGGCCCGAATTGTCTTCAGGCTGGCCGGCTTCACCGGGGCGGGAGGAGCGGGGTAGACTGCGGCGGCCGGGCGCGGGCGATGCGGCCCGGCGAGGAGGTCTTCGGCGATGGATATCCGCGGGGGCGTGGTCATCGTGACCGGCTCGGCGACGGGCGTGGGCGCGGCCTGCGCAAAGCTGCTCGCCAGCAAGGGCTGCAACGTCGTCATCAACTACACGAAGTCGGAGGCCGAGGCGCGCGAAACGCAGGCGGCCTGCGAGGCGCTCGGCGCCGAGACGCTGCTCGTGCAGGCGGACGTCGCCAACGATGCGGACTGCCGGCGGATGGCGCAGGCGGCCATCGACCGCTGGGGCCGCATCGATGGGCTGATCAACAACGCCGGGGCGACGAAGTTCGTGAACCACACGGACCTCGAGGGGCTGACGGCGGAGGACTTCCAGCGGATCTACGCGGTGAACGTCATCGGGCCGTACCAGATGACGCGGGCGGTGGCGCCGCAGATGAAGCTGCAGGGCCGCGGCGCGGTCGTGAACATCTCGTCGATCGCGGGGGTGATGGGCATCGGCAGTTCGATCGCGTATGCGGCCTCCAAGGGAGCGCTGAACACGATGACGCTCTCGCTGGCGCGGGCGCTCGGGCCGGAGATCCGGGTGAACGCGATCTGCCCGGGGTTCATCCAGGGACGGTGGCTGCGCGGCGGCCTCGGCGACGCGGCCTACGAGGCGGCGCTGGCGCAGCAGGAGCGGACGACGCCGCTGCGGAAGGCCGGGACACCGGAGGACATGGCGCAGGCGGCGGTCTGGTTCATCGAAGGGGCGGACCTGGTCACCGGGGAGCTGCTCATCGTGGATGCGGGGGCCCACCTCGGCGCGGCGCCGCTCATCGCGCGGTAGCCGGGCGCGGCCGCGCGGGTTGCGCGCGCGGGGGCGAGGGTGTGGAGTGGAGACGTGGCGCTGAAACGGCTGCAGAAGATCCTTTCGAACGCGGGCGTGGCATCGCGCCGGCAGGCGGAGGAGCTGATCCTCGCCGGGCGGGTGCAAGTGAACGGCCAGCCGGTGACGACGCTCGGCGCGCGGGCGGACCCGGAAACGGACGACATCCTCGTGGACGGGGAGCCGGTGCGGCGGGACCGCTACCGGTACTTCGCGCTGAACAAGCCGCGGGGGTTCGTGACGACGGCGCGGGACGACCGGGGCCGGGAGACGGTGCTCGACCTCGTGCCGATAGGCGACGTGCAGCTCCACCCGGTGGGGCGGCTCGATATGGACAGCGAGGGGCTCGTCATCATCACGAACGACGGGCACCTGACGGACCTGCTGACGCACCCGAAGTACGAAGTAGAAAAGGAATACCTGGTGGGCGTCGATGCCGCGCCGTCGCAGCGTGACCTGGAGCGGATGGTGCGCGGGATCGAGGTCGATGGCGAGCGGCTGCGGGCGGCGGCGGTTCGGCTGGTCGAGCCCCCGGCGGACGCCGAGCCGGGCGGGGGTGCGGGGGCGTGGCTGCTGGTGACGCTGCGGCAGGGGAAGAACCGCGAGATCCGGCGGATGCTGGGAGCGCTGGGGCGGAAGGTGGTGCTGCTGCGGCGGCTGCGGGTGGGGCCGCTGCGGCTGGGGAACCTCGGAAGCGGGGCGTTCCGGGAGCTGACGGCGGAGGAGGTGGCGGCGCTCTACCGGGCGGGACGGGCGGCCGCCGCCGGCGGCGATGGGCCGGAACGGAAGGGTCGCGTACCATCGCGGCGATGACACAGGATGGCTGCGTCCCCTGGCCGATTGCGATCGACGGGCCGGCGGCCTCGGGCAAGAGTTCGCTCGGGATGGCGCTGGCGGAGCGCTTCGGGTTCCTCTTCCTCGATACCGGGCTGATGTACCGGGCGGTGACGCTGGCCGCGCTGGAGGCAGGAGTGCCCCCGGAAGACGAGGCGGCAGGCGCGTTCGCGCGGTCGCTGGATATCCGCGCCGAGGCGGGAACGGAGACGCGCATCCTCGTCGGTGGGCGTGACGTGACGGGACGGCTGCGCGAGCCGGAGGTGGAGCACCACGTGAGCGCTTACAGCGCCCTGCCGTCGGTGCGGGCGGCGATGGTGGCGGCGCAGCGGGCGATTGCAGCGCGCGGGCCGGCGATTCTCGCGGGGCGGGACATCGGCACGGTCGTGCTGCCGGATGCGCCGGTGAAGCTGTTCCTCGAAGCCTCGCCCGAGGCGCGGGCGGCGCGGCGGAGCCTGCAGGCGCGGCAGTGGGGAATGGCGCAGGAGGCGGCGGAGGCGCGCCGGGACATCGAACAGCGGGACCGGCTGGACAGTTCGCGGGCGGCGAGCCCGCTGCGGCCGGCCGAGGACGCGGTCGTCATCGATACGACGGACCTCTCGCTGGAGGACGTGATCCGCTACGCGCTGGAGCTGCTGGGATGCAACTGAAGCTGCCGCGGCCGCGGTGGGAGTGGTTCGTGCCGGCGTTCTACTGGGGGTGCACGTACGCCCTGCGCGGGGCGCTCTGGCTGGTGACGCGCTGGGAGGTGCGGGGCCGGGAGCACGTGCCGCTCGAAGGCGGGCTGATCGTGGTCTCGAACCACCTGAACAACGCGGACCCGCCGATCGTGGGGGCGGGGGTGGCGAAGCGGCGCATCCGGTGGATGGCGAAGATCGAGCTGTTCCGCTACCCGTTCGGGGTGATCCCGCGGCTGTGGGGCGCGTTCCCGGTGCGGCGGTTCGAAGCCGACCTCGGGGCGATGCTGAACGCGGAGCGGATTTTGCGCCACGGGGGCGTGCTGGGGATGTTCCCGGAGGGGACGCGGTCGCGCACGGGCTACCTCGGCAAGCCGCACCCGGGGACGGCGCTCATCGCGCTGCGGACCGGGGTGCCGGTGCTCCCCTGCGCGGTGACCGGGACGGAGCGGTTCCGGAATCCGCTGGTCGTGCTGCGGCGGCCGCGGTTTACGGTGACGATTGGCGAGCCGATCCGGGTCGAGGCGGTGAAGCGGCCGACGGAGGAGCAGGTGAGCGCCCTGACGGAGCGGATTTTCGAGGCCATCAAGGCGCTCTTACCGCCGGAGTACGTGGCTCCCTATACTGGGAGTGGCGGCGGTGCGCCGCAGGAGCACGATGGTCCAGATCATCCGCGCGAGTGACATGGGGTTCTGCATGGGCGTGCGCCGCGCCGTGCAGATCATGGAAGCCGAGGCGTCGCCTGAGCGGCCGGTCTTCAGCGTCGGCGAAATCGTCCACAACCCGCACGTGGTGCGGTCCCTCGAGCAGAGCGGGGTGGTCCAGCTGCCGGGCCCGGACGAGGTGGATGGGGACATCGGCAAAGCGACGGCTGAGCGCGTGAAGCAGGGCCGGGTGGCGATTACCGCCCACGGGGTCGGCGAGCGGGTGGTGAAGGAGCTGGCGGCGAGCGGACTGGAGATCATCGATACGACCTGCCCGATCGTCACGCGGGCGCAGCGGTACGGGCAGAAGTTCGCCCGCGAAGGCTGGCACGTGCTGATTTTCGGTGACCCGGGGCACAAGGAAGTACGCGGCATCCTCGGCTGGACGAACGGCCCGGACGGTTCGCCGAACGCGACGGTCGTGCCGCAATCGGACCTCGCCAGCCTGCGCCGGCTGGTCGACGAGTTCCCGGGCGGGTTCCCGAACAAAATCGGGGTGATGGCGCAGACGACCCACAAGATGGAGGACTTCGCCCAGTTCGTGGCAAACCTGATGCTGCTGCGGCGGGATTACAACTTCGAGCTGCACGTGGTGAACACGCTCTGCCACGCCACGACGGGCCAGCAAGAGGCGGCCGCAGCGCTGGCGAAGCAGGTCGACGTGATGATCGTCGTCGGCGGGAAGAAAAGCGCGAACACGCGGCACCTGCGGGAAGTGGCGGAGGAGCAGGGGACGCGCGCGTACCACATCGAAGGGCCCGAGGAGCTGGAGGCGGGCTGGTTCGACGGGGTCGAGCGCATCGGGCTGACGGCCGGGGCTTCGACGCCGGATTTCTCGGTGGATGCGGTGGAGGCCCGGATCCGGGAGCTGGTGGGAGCAGCGGGCGCCGGGCGCTGAGCGCCCCCGTGCCATAATCGAACGCATGCGGAACGAACCGGCGCCGGGCGTCATCAGCGGCGTGCGGCCGGGCTCGCTGGCGGACCTCGCCGGGCTCGAGCCGGGCGACGCCGTAGTGCGGGTCAACGGGCGGGCGCCGCGCGACGTGGTCGACGTCCAGTTCTACGCTGCCGAACCGGAGGTCGAAGTGCTCGTCCGGAAGGCGAACGGGCTCGACGACCTGATCGTGTTCGAAAAGGCGATCGACGAGGACATCGGGTGGGAGTTCGAGCGGGCCACGTGGGACGACGTCATCCTCTGTAATAACAACTGTTTCTTCTGCTTCCTGAAGGGGCTGCCGAAGGGGATGCGGAAGACCCTGTACGTGAAGGACGACGACTACCGGCTCTCGTTCCTCCACGGGAACTTCGTGACGTTGACGAACCTGACGGAGGAGGACTGGGCGCGGCTGGAGGAGCAGCGGCTGAGCCCCCTCAACGTCTCGGTACATGCGACGGAGCTGGCGCTGCGGCGGCGGATGCTGGCGAACCCGGAGGCGCCGGACATCATCGCGCAGCTCCGGCGGCTGGGAGAGCTCGGCATCCAGGCACATACGCAGATCGTGCTCTGCCCGGGGGTGAACGACGGCGAACACCTGCAGCGGTCGATTGCCGACCTCGGCGCACTGTACCCGACGGTGCTGACCATCAGCGTCGTGCCGGTGGGCGCGAGCCCGCGGCTGGAAGAATGGGCGCTGGAGCGGGACGGCATCCCGCTGGCGCGGCCGACGCCGGCGTACGCGCGGGAGGTCATCGAGCTGATCCGGCCGTTCCAGCGGGAGTTCCGGAGGCGGTACGGGGCGACGATCGCGCAGTGCAGCGACGAGTACTACGTGACGTCGGGGCTGCCGGTGCCGCCGGCGCGGGCGTACGACGGGTTCCCGCAGTACGAAAACGGCATCGGGATGGTGCGGAAGCTGCTGGACGACTGGACGCGGACCCGGCGCCGGCTGCGGGAGCGGGGCGTGCCGGCGGGCGTGGCCGGGCGGCGGGCGGTGGTGGGGACGGCGCGGCTGATGGCGCCGACGCTGGCCGGCATCGCGCGGGAGTTTTCGGAGCTGACGGGGGCGGAGGTCGAGGTGCGGGGAGTGACGAACCGGGTGTTCGGCGAGCGGGTGAACGTGAGCGGGCTGGTCTGCGGCGCGGATTATGTGGAGCAAGTGCGCCGGGACGGGCCGCCGGACTGCTACATCCTGCCGCGGCCGAGCCTCGACTTCTTCGGCGAGAAGTTCCTCGACTCGATGACGGTGGAGGAGGCGGAGGCGCGGCTGGGTGCGCCGCTGGGGTTCGCGAGCGCGTGGTCGGAAGTGGTGCGCATCCTGGCGGAGGGGCCGCGGCGGCCGGGGCGGAACGCGCGGGAGAACGGCAGGTTCTGGTCCGAGCCGGCACCGGCAGGGGCGGCCGCGGATTCGTGAATCGCCCGGGAGGGCGGAGGATGCTATCTTCGGCGGTGGCGGCCTGCGCCCGGCTGCGACGGGCAGGGCGGGCCGAATTCCCCTACCTACCGAGGCCAGGATGACCGACCAGTTGACCGCTGAGCAGAAGCTCCAGCAGTTGATCGCCCTGAAGGAAGCCGCCGCGCTGGGCGGCGGCGAGAAGCGGATCGAGGCGCAGCATGCGCGCGGGAAGCTGACGGCGCGGGAGCGCATCGACCTCCTGCTGGACCCCGGGACGTTCGAAGAGCTGGACATGCTGATGCGGCCGCGCGGGTCGCTGGCGGGCGGCAACGTGGAGGCGGTGGTCACCGGCTGGGGGAAGGTCGAAGGCCGGCCGGTCTACGTGTTCTCGTACGACTTCACGGTGGCGGGGGGCTCCCTCAGCGAGGCGGTCGCGGAGAAGATCCTCAAGGTGATGGACCTCGCGATGATGACGGGGGCGCCGATCATCGGGATCCAGGACTCGGGCGGGGCGCGCATCCAGGACGGGCCGGAGAGCCTGCGGGGCTTCGGCGAAATCTTCGCGATGAACACGCTGGCGAGCGGCGTCGTGCCGCAGATCAGCGTCATCATGGGGCCGTGCGCAGGCGGCGCCGTCTACAGCCCGGCCATCACGGACTTCGTGTTCATGGCCGAGGGCTCGAGCTACATGTTCATCACCGGGCCGGACGTGGTGAAGTCGGTGACGGGCGAAGAGGTGACGCAGGAGACGCTCGGCGGCGCGGATGTCCACGCGACGCGGAGCGGCGTGGCGCACTTCGCCATCGCGGGCGAGGAGGCGACGCTGGCCGAGGTGCGGCGGCTGCTCTCGTTCCTGCCTTCGAACAACGCCGAAGACCCGCCGTTCGTGCCGACGAACGATGACGTGAACCGGGCGGAGGAGGACCTGCTGACGATCGTGCCGGCGGAGCCGAACCGGCCGTACGACGTGCGGGACGTCATCGTGCGGATCGTGGACGACGGGGATTTCATGGAGGTGCAGGAGGCGTTCGCGCCGAACATCGTGGTCGGCTTCGGGCGGATGGGCGGCCGGAGCGTCGGGTTCGTGGCGAACCAGCCGATTCACCTCGCGGGCTCGCTCGACATCAACGCGAGCCGGAAGGCGGCGCGGTTCGTGCGGTTCTGCGACTGCTTCAACATCCCGCTGGTGACGCTGGTGGACGTGCCCGGATACCTGCCGGGGACGTCGCAGGAGTACAACGGCATCATCACGCACGGCGCGAAGCTGCTGTACGCCTACAGCGAGGCGACGGTGCCGAAGGTCGCCGTGGTGCTGCGGAAGGCCTACGGCGGGGCGTACGTGGTCATGTCGTCGAAGCACCTGCGCGGGGACATGAACTTCGCGTGGCCGACGGGCGAGATCGCGGTGATGGGCCCGGACGGGGCGGCGAACATCGTCTACCGGGACGAAATCGCGAATGCACCGGACCCGGAGGCGCGGCGGAAGGAGCTCATCGAGGAGTACCGGGAGAAATTCGCGAACCCGTACATCCCGGCCGGGCGCGGCTACATCGATGACGTCATCGACCCGCGGCAGACGCGGGCGAAGATCATCCGCGCGCTGGAGATGCTGCAGAACAAGGCGGACCGGAACCCGCCGAAGAAGCACGGGAACATCCCGCTCTAGGGCCGGGTCGGGGAAGCCCCGCCGGGGAAAGCGGGGGAGTCCCCGATGACCGCGGCGGATGGCCGGGGCGACACTGTGGCGAGAACGCCTTCGCGGAGGAGGGGCGCGCCATGGATGAGAGCCAGCCGGCCGGGATCGATATCGTCGCGGCGATCGAGGCGCTGCCGCCGCTGCCGGCGGTCGCGCTGCGGGTGATGCAGGTCGCGCAGGACCCGAAGGCGTCGGCCTCCGACCTCGCGCTGGTCGTCTCGGCGGACCCGGGGCTGAGCAGCCGGATTTTGCGGGTCGTGAACTCGGCGGCGTACCGGCGGATGCGGGAGATCACGTCGGTGCAGCAGGCGCTGGTGACGCTGGGGTTCGTGCAGGCGCGGAACCTCGCCATCAGCGGGGCGATCGCCGGGGCGTATGCGCCGGACGCGCTGCACGCGCTGTTCCGGATCGAGGTGTTCTGGCGGCATTCGATCGCGGTGGCGTTCAAAGCGGCGGAGTACGCGGGGCAGGGGCGGCGGGTGGACGTGCCGAGCGCGTTCACGGCGGGCATCGTCCACAACATGGGGCGGCTGGCGCTCTTCTACCGCGACCCGGCGCTGGTGGACCAGGCCGTGGCGCGGGCGATGGCAGAAGAGCGGACGCTGGAGGACGTGGAGGCGGAGCTGGGGTTCGACCACGCGGCCGCAGGCGCCCTGCTGGCGCGGAAGTGGAAGCTGCCGGAGCCGATTTGCGAGGCGATCGGGCGGCATCATGAGCCGCTGGATTCGCCGCTCACGCTGGCGGGGTGCGTGGCGATGGCGGACCGGTACGTGGTCGCGAACGGGCTGCTGCCCGGGTATGTGCTGCCGCCGGAACCGGGGACGCAGCGGATTCCTTCGCCGGATTTCGCGGGGCTGATGAAGCAGGTGGACGCGTTGATGGAGCTGGTGACGGGCGAGCCGGCCGGGGTGCGGGCGGCGTAGCGCGCGGAGCGATACGGCTCGCCCGGCCGAAGCATCGGCAGCTGCTATAGCTCGAGGTTCAGCTATTCACTTTTCGGAAGGCTTCCGCTAGGCTGGTCCGGTCAACCCTCGCGAACGAGTGTGGAAGCAGCAGCCATGGCGATTTCCCCGGCACCCAGCAACGCGGGCAGCGCGATCATCGCGCGCGCTGCCGAGGTTCACCACAACCTGAGCGTCCCGGTCCTGTACGAATACGCGGTCCGGCGGCGGGAAGGGAAGCTCCTGCAGGGCGGGACCTTTGCCGTCTTCAGCGGCGAACGGACGGGCCGGAGCCCGCAGGACAAGTTCGTGGTGAAGACGCCGGAGATTTCGGAGCACGTGTGGTGGGGCAAGCACAACCAGCCGCTGCCGGTGGATACGTTCGAGCGGCTGCTGGCGAAGGCGATGCAGTACCTCGGCGGGCGCGAGATCTTCGTGCAGGACACGGTGGTCTCGCAGGACCCGGCGCACCGGAAGACGGTGCGGGTGATCACCGAGCAGGCGTACCACTCGCTGTTCGCGCGGACGATGTTCATCCCGTCGGAGAAGCGGCCGATCGATGAGCGGGCGGACATCACGATCATCCACTGCCCGTTCCTGCAGCTCGAGGGCGAAGCCGACGGGGTGCGGAGCGACGCGGTCGTGGCGCTGAACCTGACAGAGGGCATCATCCTCATCGCGGGGACGGCGTACGCCGGCGAGATGAAGAAGGCCGTCTTCACGGCGATGAACTACTACCTGCCGCTGGAGGGGACGCTTTCGCTGCATTCGGCGGCGAACGTGGACCCGCGGACGGGGAAGTCGGCGCTGTTCTTCGGGCTTTCGGGCACGGGGAAGACGACGCTGAGCACGGACCCGGAGCGGCTGCTGGTCGGCGACGACGAGCACGCGTGGACGGAGCGGGGGATTTTCAACATCGAAGGCGGCTGCTACGCGAAGACGATCCGGCTTTCGAAGGAAGCGGAGCCGGATATCTTCGAGCAGACGCATGAGTTCGGGACGATCCTCGAGAACGTGATCTTCGATGAAGACACGCGCGAGGTGGACCTCGACGACGACAGCATCACGGAGAACACGCGGGGCAGCTACCCGCTCGGGTCGCTGAAGCACGTCTACCTCGAGCCGGTTGCGCCGCACCCGGCGCACGTCATCCTGCTGACGGCCGATGCGTTCGGGGTGATGCCGCCGGTGGCGCGGCTGACGCCGGAGCAGGCGCTCTACCACTTCCTGAGCGGCTACACCTGCAAGCTGGCGGGGACGGAAGTGGGGCTGAAGGACCCGGAGGTGACGTTCAGCCCGTGCTACGGCGCGCCATTCATGGCGCTGAACCCGACGGTGTACGCCGACCTGCTGGAGCAGCGGCTGCGGATGACGGGAGCGCAGACCTGGCTCATCAACACCGGCTGGACGGGCGGGAAGTACGGCGTCGGGAAGCGGATCGCGATCCAGGAGACGCGGAAGATGGTGCGGGCGGTGCTGAACGACGCGCTGAACGGGGTGGAGTTCCGGAAGGACCCGGTGTTCGGCTTCGAGGTGCCGCTGCGCTGCCCTGGAGTGGATTCGAAGCTGCTGGACCCGCGGGCGATGTGGGCGGACCCGGAGGAGTACGACCGGGTGTACCGCGGGCTGGCGGAGCGGTTCGCGGCGAACTTCGAGCAGTTCCGTCCGCTGGTGCGGCCGGAGGTCGCGGCCGCGGGCCCGTGAGTGAGGGGCGGCGGAGGTTCGACCCAGCCGGGGAGCGCCCGTAGAATCGTTCGCAGCGCCACTGCGGAGGACGTGTTCGCGTGACCGTGAAGCAGCTCAGCCAGCTTCGCCACCAGGGGACGGTGGCTGAAATCGCGAAGGTGAAGTTCCCGTACCCGAACGACGAGTTCCCGGATTACGAGACGATCGTGAACGTCCCGAAGCCGCGGCTCGCGGTGGGGGAAGCGAACGGCCGGGAGCTGGTGCCGGACATCGTGGTGGTGCACAAGCCGGGCCTCTTCCTGCGGATGATGGCCGAGGTGGAGATGCCGGACACGCTGACCGATGAGTCGGCGGTGAACGACTGGCTGCCGATGTCGAAGATCGGGCCGCTCTACCTGTACGTGCCTGCCGGGACGGTGCCGGAGACGAAGAAGCTGCTGAAGAAGCACAAGATTTCGGTGGCGGGCATCCGGACGTGGCGGTTCCGGCCCGTGTGGGGGCTGGAGGTCGTCGAGGTCTAGGCTCGACGACACCTGCGGTTCGGCGTTCAGGCGCCGGGGTTCAGGCCCCGGCGTTTTCGTTGCGGGCGGCGCGGCGCTGGCGGAGGTAGAAGCGGAGAGCGAGGCCGAGGGTGACGATCGCGATGGCGGGCAGGATGAGGCCGAGCATCACCATGCTGTAGGCGTCGAGCGCGTCGTGGCCGGAGGCATCGAGGAAGAGGTAGGTGGCGTAGGCGGCGTAGAGGCCGAGGAAGAGGAGGCCGTTGGCGCGGGTGATGATGTAGCCGGTGAAGAAGATGGGCAGGGCTGCGACGGCGACGGCCAGCATGACGGGGAGATCGAACGCGACGGCGGAATCCGCGACGGGGACGCCGCCGCGCGAGACGGTGGCCGTGGCGCCGAGGACGGCCATGAGGTTGAACAGGTTGCTGCCGACGGCGTTGCCGACGGCGATGTCGCGCTCGCCGCGGATGGCGGCGACGACGGAGGTCGCCAGCTCGGGCATCGAGGTGCCGGCGGCGACGATCGTGAGGCCGATGACCAGCTGCGAGACGCCGAGGAACTCGGCGATCTCGACGGCGCCGCCGGTGAACCATTCGGAGCCGAGGACGAGCATGCCGAGGCCGCCGGCGACGAGAACGAGGTCGAGCGCGACGGTGCGGGGCGTGACTGGCCGGCCGGTGATGGCGGCTTCGTACTCGTCGTACTCGGACTGGACTTCGCGGGACTCGCTGCGGCTCTTGCGGATGGCCCACGTGGTGTAGGCGATGACGCCGAGGAAGAGGATGACGCCTTCGTACCGCTGGATGTCGCCATCGAGAGCGAAGAGGAGGACGAGGACGGAGACGGCGATCATGAGCGGGACTTCGAAGCGGACGAGCTGCTGGTGGACGATGAGCGGAGCGGCGACGGCGGACGCGCCAAGGATGACGAGGATGTTGAAGATGTTGCTGCCGACGACGTTGCCGATGGCGAGGTCCGGTTTGCCGCCGAAGGAGGAGGAGACGCTGACGGCGAGCTCGGGGGAGCTGGTGCCGAAGGCGACGACCGTGAGGCCGACGACGAGGGGGGAGACGCCCATGGCGATGGCGAGGTGGCCGGCGCCGCGCACGAGGCCTTCGGCGCCGACGATGAGGAGGGCGATGCCGGCGATGAAGAGCACGAGGGAAAGGAGGTCCATCCGTTCCCCAGTATCCGGGAAGCCGGGGTGAGGAAAAACCGGCAGGCGGCGGTCAGGCGGTTCGATACCGCCGGATGTCGCGGTGGCCATCCCAGAACGGCGATGGGGCCGGACCTTCGAGCCCGGGCCGGCGGAAGACCTCGGTCACCTGCTGAACCCACGGGATGACGCCGCCGCTGAAGCCGGAGAACAGCGTGCGCTGGAGGCTCCTGAGCGAGGCGACGTCGGGGACGGCGAGGAGCATCTCCCGGTCGGCCGGGGCGAGGGCGTGGCCGTAGAGGTCGAGGAGGGCGTCGCGGGGGTCGGGCGAGGGGAGCGGCGGCCCCCAGCCGAACCAGAAGGCGGCCCGGCCGTTGCCGTAGAAGCCTTCCTGCACACGGGCGGCGATGACGGGGTAGCGCTCGACGGCCGGGCGGAACTGCGGGCCGAGGATGGCATTGAGGCGGCCGATGATGACGGCGCTGGCGGCGTAGCGGGGGTCGAAAATGGTCGGGACATCGACGGTGACGGTGCCGAGGGCGGGGCCGCCGGCGGCCTCCCAGCGCTGGCGGGCCGTGCGGGCGTCGGCATCCGGGTCCGGGGCGTAGCCGGGGAACGCGGCGAGGTCCGCTTCCGGGAGTGCCGCGGCGTAGACGGGCGGCAGCGGGCCGGATGGACGGGCGCGGCCGGCGAACAGGGCTTCCGCGAGCCACCGGCGGTTGAGGGCGGCGGAGAGGGCCTCGAGCAGACGGGCATCCGACCAGGGCGGAGCGCTGACGGAGAACGTGGAGAGCACGGCCTCGCGCCAGGAGAGGGCGAACTCCTTGATGCCGGCGACGGCGCGGGCGGCCGCGGCATCGCGGGGATCGAGCGCCGGAAACTCATCGAGCCCGCCGGCGCGGTAGCGTTGGAGGGCATCGGCCGGGGGCGAGACATCGAGCGCATCGAGGAGCGGCGGGCGGTGGCCGGCGGCGTGCGCGGCGAACCGGGCGGTGTCGCCGTCGAAACCAGCGAAGCGCCAGGAGCCGCAGCCGGCCAGGAGCGCCGGGTCGAGCGGGTCGGCGTCGAACCGCTCCGCCAAGCCGGGCGGCTGGACGAGGGCGAACTCTCCAGCGAGGGCGGCAGCGAGGAGCGGCGATGGGCGGGCGAGGATGAGGCGGACGATTCCCGGCCCGGGAAGCTCGACCCGGGCGACATCGCGGAGGGGGCCGGTTCGCTGGATGAGCGGGGCGCTGGCTTCGCCGGCGATCGCGAGCGCGCGTTCGAGGTGGAGGCGGACGTCGTCCTCCGTGACGGGGCGGCCGTCGAGGGGCGGGACGTCGTGCCAGCAGGCGCGGGGGTCGATGCGGAGGAGCAGCGTGATCGAGTCGGGCTGCTCCCAGGCGGCGGCGAGGTCGGGGCCGAGGCGGGCCTCAGCCGGTTCGACCCACTGGAAGAGGCGGGCGTGGACGCGGCCGAGCAGTTCGACGGTCGACGGCTCGCCGGAGCGGAGGGCGTCGAAGGTGTCGAAATCGAAACTGGAGGTGATGGCGAGGCGGGCCGTGCCGCCGCGGGGGAGCGGGGTCGGGGAGGGCGGCAGAGAAGGCGAGGGTTCGCCGGCGGGAGGAGATGCTTGCGGCGATGGGCCAGGGCCGGGAGAGCGCCGGGCGACGACGACCGCGGCAGCGGCCGCGCTACCTGCGCCGAGCGCGCCGGCGAACAGCGCGCGGCGGGAGAGGCGCGTCATGAGCGGGCGGGTTCGTGGGCGTGGCCGGCGTCGAGCAGGGCGGCGTCGGGACTGGAGCAGCATTCGATCGCCAGGTGGAGGGCCGGCGTTTCGGGCTGGAGGGTCACGTGGACGATGCCGAATCGTTCGCGGAAGAGCGCGGCGAGGTCGGTGAGGACGTGTTCGGTGCAGCCGGCATCGGCGAGTTCGACGTGGGCGCTCAAGGCCGGGAAGGAAGGCGCGATGCTCCAGACGTGGACGTCGTGGAGATCCAGGACGCCGCGGACGTCGCGGGCGGCGGCAGCGATGGCGCGGGGGTCGAGGCCGGGCGGGGCGCTTTCGAGGAGGATGGCGCCGGCCTGGCGGAGGAGGTTGACGGCGCGGGGGAGGATGAGCGCCGCGATGAGGAGGGCGGCGATGGGGTCCAGCGCGGGCGTCGCACCGAGGGCGATGGCAGCTGCGGAGACGATGACAAGGACGGAGCCGAGCGCGTCGGCCATCGCTTCGAGGACGGCGCCGCGGATGTTCAGGTTGTCGTGGCTGTGGCCGTGGAGGATGCGGAGGACGAGGAGGTTGACGCCGAGGCCGAGGACGGCGGTGGCCAGGACGGGACCGGGCCGCATCGCGTGGGAGCCATCGAGGCGGCCGAGAGATTCGTAGATGATGAAGGCCGCGATGCCGGCGAGCAGGGCGACGTGGAGGGGCACGGCGAGGACTTCGGCGCGGGCGTAGCCGAAGGTGCGGCGGGCGTCCGGCGGGCGGGCAGCGATCGTCGCCGCGGCGAAAGCGAGCCCGAGCCCGAGGGCATCGGTGAGCATGTGGCCGGCATCGGAGACGAGGGCGATCGAGCCGAAGGCGAGGCCGACGCCGGCCTGGGCGGCGGCGAAGGCGAGGGTGAGGCCGAGGCCGAGGAGCAGCGCGCGGCGGTGGAGGGGCGGGTGCGCCACGGCGTGATCGTACCACGTGACGGCCGTTCCGATACCTGAGAGGAAATCTCAGTGATGCCCCCGGGGAATTTCGGGAACGGCTTGCCGGGAACGGGGGCATGGCCGAGGCGGGCTACCGGGCGGTAAAGTGGAGGGCGAGGCGGCTGCTGCCGCCGAGGGTTCGGACCTGGCTGGTGAACTCGCGGGCGTGACGGCCGCGGTCGCCGAGGAGCTGGCCCCGCTGCTGGCGCGCGGGGAGGGCTGCGTATGCCTTTCGGCGCCCGAGAGCGCGCGGGCGTACGTCGCGGCGGCGCTGGCGAGCGGTCATGCCGGCCCGCTGCTGGCGGCGGTGCCGACGGCGCTGGCCGCGCAGGCGCTGGCGGACGACCTCGAGCTGCTGAGCGACCGGCCGGTCATCCGGCTGCCGCAGCGGGATGCGCTGCCGTACGAGTTCGCGCGGGACGACCCCTCGGCAGGGGTGGAGCGGGCGCGGGCGCTGCGGGCGCTGGGCGGCGCGGAGCCGGCGATCGTGGTCGGGACGTGGGCCGCCATCACCGAACACACGGCGCCGCCGGCCCCGGAGGCGGAGGACCTGCGGCTGGAGGCCGGCGCTGCGGCACGGCCCGGCGACGTGCTGGCGTGGCTGGAGGGCGCGGGCTACGCGATCGAGCCGCTCGCCGATGCGCCCGGGACTGCGGCGCGACGGGGCGGGCTCATCGATATCTTCCCGGCCGGGTTCGAGCGGCCCGTGCGGGTCGAATTCTTCGGGGATACGGTCGAGAGCATCCGGCTGGTCGACCTCGCGACGCAGCGGAGCGCGGGCCGGGTGGAGGCCGTGCTCGTGCCGCCGGTCTCGACATCGCTCGGGGCGGGGCGGGCCGCGGCGCAGGCGCTGGCGGGGCAGCTCACCGCGCACGGGGAAGAGGCGGAGGCGGTCATCGAGCAGGTCGAGGCGGTGGCGGCGGGCGGGCGGACCGACTACCACCAGTTCCTCGAGCCGCTGCTGTACCGGTCGACGGCGCTGGACCACCTCGGCAGCGCGGCCATCGTGGTCGTCTTCGACCCCGACGAGGGGCGGCAGGCGCTGGAGCAGACGCTGGAGTTCGAGCGGCGGGCGCGGGCGGAGATGGAGGCGCGGGGCGCGATCCCGGCCGGGCTGCCGGACCTGCGCGAGGAGCCGGGAGCGGCAGCGGAGGCGCTGCTGGGGCGGGCGGCGTACGTACTGGAGCGGTTCGGGACGGCCGAGCGCGGGGCGCGGGAGCTGCCGGTGCAATCAGCGCCGGGCTTCGGCGGCCGGCTGCGGGTCGTGGCGCAGCAGACGGAGGCGTGGCGGCGGGAGGGCCGGCGGGTCGTCGTGGCGTCGCTGCAGGCGCTTCGGCTGGCGGATGTCTTCGAAGAAGAGGGCACGCGGAGCGCGAAAGCGCGCGCGCTGGGCGAGGCGCCGGCGGGCGGAAGCGTGACGCTCGTCCCGGCGGCGATTTCGAGCGGCATCGTGACGGCGGCGGGCACGGTGGTGCTCGCCGACGCGGAGGTGTTCGGCTTCCGGAAGCGGCGGAAGCCGACGCGGCCGCACCACGGCGTCCGGCCGGACCTCGTCGAGAGCCTCGAGGTCGGCGACTACGTCGTCCACGCGGAGCACGGCATCGCGCGGTACGGCGGGCTGGTGCGGCGGTCGGTGGAGGGGGTCGAGCGGGAGTACCTCGAGCTGCAGTACGCGGAGGGCGACCGGCTGTACGTGCCGGCCGACCAGCTGGAGGCGCTGAGCCGGTACGTGGGGCCGAGCGACCATCCGCCGGCGCTGACGCGGCTGGGCACGCAGGACTGGGCGCGGTCGAAGCGGCGGGTGAAGCAGGCGGTAGTGCAGATGGCGCGCGACCTGCTGGAGCTGTACGCGAGGCGGCAGCTCGTGCCGGGGCACGCTTTCCGGGAGGATACGCCGTGGCAGATGGAGATGGAGGCTTCGTTCCCGTACGTCGAGACGCAGGACCAGCTGGCGGCGATTCTCGAGGTGAAGGCGGACATGGAGCGGCCGCGGCCGATGGACCGGCTGATTTGCGGGGACGTCGGCTACGGCAAGACGGAGGTCGCGGTGCGGGCAGCGTTCAAGGCAGTGATGGACGGCAAGCAGGTGGCGGTGCTGGTGCCGACGACGGTGCTCGCCGAGCAGCACGGGGAGACGTTCCGGGAGCGGACGGCGGGCTTTCCGGTGCGCGTGGAGGTGCTCTCGCGGTTCCGGTCGGCGGAGGAGCAGCGGCGGATTCTCGCGGACCTCGCGGCGGGGGAGGTGGACATCGTGGTGGGGACGCACCGGCTGCTGCAGAAGGACGTGAGCTTCAAGGACCTCGGGCTGGTGATCATCGACGAGGAGCAGCGCTTCGGGGTGAGCCACAAGGAGCGGCTGCGGCAGATGCGCGCGGAGGTCGACACGCTGACGCTCTCGGCGACGCCGATCCCGCGGACGCTGCAGATGTCGCTCGTGGGCATTCGCGACATGAGCACGATCATGACGCCGCCGGAGGAGCGGCAGCCGATCCGCACCTACGTGCTGGCGTGGGACGACGAGATCCTGCGGGAGGCGATCGAGCGGGAGCTGCAGCGGGGCGGACAGGTGTTCTTCGTGCACAACCGGGTGCAGACCATCGAACGGATTGCGAAGCGGGTGATGGAGCTCGCGCCGGGCGCGCGGGTGGCGATCGGGCACGGTCAGATGCCGGAGGAGCAGCTGGAGCGGGTGATGCTGGAGTTCCAGGCCGGGGAGCACGACGTGCTGGTGTGTACGACGATCATCGAGAGCGGGCTGGACATCCCGAACGCGAACACCATCATCATCAACGAAGCGAACCGGCTGGGGCTGGCGCAGCTGTACCAGCTGCGCGGCCGGGTTGGGCGGTCGGCGAACCGGGCGTACGCCTACCTGCTGTACGACAAGGACCGGGCGCTGAGCGAGGCGGCGCAGAAACGGCTGGAGGCGATTTTCGAAGCCTCGGAGCTGGGGGCGGGCTTCCAGCTGGCGCTGCGGGACCTCGAAATCCGCGGCGCGG
Source organism: Tepidiforma sp. (assembly GCF_026419595.1). Classification (NCBI taxonomy): domain Bacteria; kingdom Bacillati; phylum Chloroflexota; class Tepidiformia; order Tepidiformales; family Tepidiformaceae; genus Tepidiforma; species Tepidiforma sp. The sequence goes on from NZ_JANZZD010000006.1 coordinate 43,733, forward strand.
GCAACGTGCTCGGGACGGAGCAGAGCGGGCACATCGCGGAGGTGGGGTTCGAGCTGTACACGAAGCTGGTGGCGGAGGCGGTGGCGGCGCTGAAGCGGGGCCTGGGCGAAGAGCTGCCGCAGGCGGCCGAGCCGGAGCCGCCGCCGCCGGTCGTCGACCTGCCGGTGAGCGCGCACATCCCGGAGAGCTACATCGGCGACACCCACGCACGGCTGAACCTGTACCAGCGCATCGCGCACCTCGGGACGGTCGAGGCGGTGGCGGAGATGCACGAGGAGCTGCGCGACCGGTTCGGGCCGGTGCCGCTGGCGGTGGAGCACCTGCTCTACGTGGCGCTGGTGCGGAACCTCGCCAAGCGGGCGGGGGTCGAAGCGATCAAGACCGACGAGCAGATGTTCCACCTGTACGTGCGCGGCGGCACGACGCCGGAGCTGCGCGAGCGGGTGGCGCGGCTGGGGCTGGGCGAGATGGTGCTCGCGGGGCCGAAGCAGGTGCGAATCGACCGGGTGGGCGCGGGCGAGGGGTGGATGCCGCTGCTGGTGCGGGTGCTGCGGGCGATGGGCGGGGGCCGGCCGGCTGCGGAAAGGGCCGGGAACGGCCGAGTGTGAAGGTTCGTTGACAGCCCTTTACGGGGGGCGAACAATACGGTGCGGCGAGGCCCTGGCCCCGGGGCGTATTCGCCGTGAGCGGAACACCAGCCCGGGCAGCAATGAGAAGGAGGTCCAGGATTGGCAGAAGCGACAGCAACGCAGGGCGAGGTTCGCCCACTGGTGCCGCACCTGACGCTCGGTGAGACGCGCGATCAGGATTACCTGAACGGCTCCGTCTGCAAGAAGTGCGGGACGAAGTACGTCGGCCCGCGGCTCTTCTGCGGGGTCTGCAGCAGCGACGGCCCGTTCGAGACGATCCGGCTGGCGAACACCGGCACCGTGCACGTGTGGACGATCATCCACCAGGCGACGCCCTACGTGCAGGCACCGTACATCGCGGCGGTGGTCGACCTGGACGGCGGCGGAAGCGTGAACACGAACATCGTGGGCATCGAGCCGAAGCCGGAGAACATGAAGTTCGGCATGCGGGTGAAGATGTTCACCGAGAAGGTGTCGGAGGACCGGGAAGGGAATTCGTACATCGCCTACCGGTTCACGCCGATCGAGGGCGAGAACTAAGGCCCGGGCGCGCGAAGGAGGTAAAGGACAGTGCGCGAAGTAGCAATCGTTGGCATTTCGATGATCAAGTTCGGCCGCTATGCGGACCGGGACTTCGCCCAGCTTTCGGCGCAGGCGGTGCTCGAGGCGCTGAAGGACGCGGGCATGGAGATGAAGCAGATCGAGGCGCTGTACAGCGGCAACCTGTACCAGACCTCGGGCTCGGGCCAGCGGATCCTGCAGCAGATCGGCCAGACGGGCATCCCGGTGGTGAACGTGGCGAACGCCTGCGCGACGGGCTCGACGGCCTTCCGCGAGGCGTACTTCGCGGTCGCCTCGGGGGCGTACGACGTGGTGATGGCGGTCGGCTCGGAGCAGATGGGCAAGCAGGGCCTGCTGGGCTCGCGGGGCGACCCGGCGACGAGCCTCGAGGGCCGGGTCGGCTCGTACATGATGCCGGCGGTGTTCGGCATGGCGGGCATGGAGCATGCCCGGAAGTACGGCACGAAGCAGGAGCACTTCGCGCTGGCGAGCGTGAAGAACCACTGGCACAGCACGATGAACCCGCTGGCGCAGTACCAGAAGGAATCGCCGCTGGATGAAGTGCTGAACTCGCGGATGATTGCCTACCCGAACACGCTGCTGATGTGCTGCCCGACGGGCGACGGCGCGGCGGCGGCGATCCTGACCTCGATGGACAAGGCGCGGCAGTTCACGACGCAGCCGATCAAGGTGGCGGCGAGCGTGCTGACGAGCGACCCGTTCACCGACCGCGACCTGACGCTGCCGGACATCAACACGCTGACCCGGAACGCGGCGAAGCTGGCGTACGAGCAGGCCGGCATCGGGCCGGAGGATCTCGACCAGGTCGAGCTGCACGACTGCTTCGCGACGGCGGAGCTGCTGCACTACGAGAACCTGGGCCTCTGCGGCGACGGCGAGGCCGCCATGCACGTGGCGAGCGGCGCGCCGTGGCTCGGGAACAAGATCCCGACGAAGTACGAGGAGGACGTTGCGCCGTTCCGCGACAAGACCTACCAGCCGAAGACGAAGGCGGTGGTGAACGCTTCCGGCGGCCTGCTCTCGAAGGGGCACCCGCTGGGCGCGACGGGCGTGGCGAACATCGCCGAGATCGTCTTCCACCTGCGCGGCCAGGCCGGCCAGCGGCAGGTGGAGGGCTCGAAGGTGGGCCTCGCGCACGTCATCGGCCTCTGCTCGGCCTGCACGATCCACATCCTGCAGAAGTAGCGCGGGCCCGACCGGTTCGACGTCGCTGGCGCCCCTTCCCGGTTTCGGGGAGGGGCGCCGGTTCGTTTGGACGACGCGGAGGGTCGACGGCGCGTTTGGGGGGCGGCACGATGGGGAGGTGGATGTGATGCGCGAGCCGCCGACAGCGGTGCTGCGGGCGTTCGGCCTCGGCGGGGAGACGCTGCAGTCGGTCAGCCGGGACGGGCGAGTGTGGCTGACGGGCCGCGGCGTGCTGAAGCGGCGGCGGCTCCCGGGACCGGAGGCCGGGCTGCGGTGGGAGGCGGAGCTGCGGGACGCGGCGGCGCGGGCCGGCTGGCCGACGGCGCGGGCGCTCGCGGCGGCGGATGGCGTGATGGCTGTGGACGAGGGCGGCCGGCCCTGGACGTGTGAAGAGCGGCTGCCGGGGGAGCCGCGGGAGCTGACGACCGTGGCGGCGTGGCGCATCGCCGGGCGGCTGCTGGGCCGGCTGCACCGCGACCTCGCCGCGGCGGACCCCGGGACGCAGCGGCCGGGCCTCGGGAAGGCGTGGGAGCTGGACGTGCTGACCGACGCGGCGGGTGCGGGGACGTTCAACCGGCTGGTGGCGGCCTTCGGGCGGGAGTACCCGGAGCTGGCGGCGGCTATCCGGCGGGAGCGCTACCGGAACCTGCGGGAGCTGGCGCGGCTCGGCTACCCGGAGCTGCCGGAACAGCCGATCCACGGGGATTTTTCGGCGAAGAACCTGCTGTGGCGGGACGGCGAGCTGAGCGGGCTGGTGGACTGGGAGTTCGCGCGGCGGGATGCGGCGCTCTGCGACCTCGCGCCGCTGTTGATGCCGTTTGGGCCGCTCGAGCCGCAATTCGCGCGGGCGCTGTTCGAGGGATACGCCGCGGTGCGCCCGGTTTCGAACCAGGAGTTCGGGCTGCTGCCGGCGCTGGTGCGGGCGTCGCTCCTGTGGTGGGTCGCCGTGGAACTGATACGGTGGCGGCTGGAGGGCGGGCCGCCGGAGCGCATCGCGCGGACGATGCAGGTGCGGTTCCCGGCGTTCGAGCGGTACGCGCTGGAGCTGGGCTTCCTGCGCGAGAACGTCAGGGGATAGCTTCGTCCGGCTCGTCGGGGGCGAGGACCTGCGGCACCTGGTCGTCGGTGAAGCCGTTGGCGCGCCGTTCGAGGTAGTAGTCGAGGACGACACGGCCGGCGGCGGCGGCCGGGAGGGCGAGAAGGACGCCGACGATGCCCATGAGTTCGGCGCCGGCGAGGACGGCAAGGAGGACGACGAGCGCGGGCAGATTGAGCGTCTGGCCGTAGATGCGGGGGACGAGGAGGCGGTCTTCGAACTGCTGGTAGATGAGCAGGGCAACGAGGACGATGACGGCCTGGGTGGGCGATTCCTGGAAGGCGGCGACGGTCGCGGGGACGACGGCGATGAAGGCGCCGACGAGCGGGATGATGTCGGCGAAGGCGGCGAGGACGCCGAAGGCGACGGCGTTGGGCACGCCAACGACGAGGAGGACGACCATCGTGTAGACGCCGATGATGAGCGACGTGATGAGCTGGCCGCGGACGTAGCCGCCGACGACGCGCTCGAGGGCGCGGAGGAAGTGGTGGGCGTCGGCTTCGCGCTCGGGCGGGATGAAGCGGAAGAGGAAGGCGCGGAGGCGATGGGTTTCGACGAGGAGGTAGGCGGTGATGACGGCGATGGTGAAGCCGGTGAAGATGCCGACGAGGACGCGCTGGCCGTAGTCGACGACCTGCGAGCCGCTGATGATGCGGTTCCAGTCGATTTCGGCGGCGCGCTCGGGGAGGTCCCAGCGTTCGGTGTTGAAGCCGAGGTCGGAGGCGAAGGTTTCGACGTCGCGGGCGTAATCGGGAAGGTTGCTCTGGAGGTCGCGGAACTCATCGATGACGGCGGGGGCGACGATGGCGATGACGGCCCCGAGGAGGACGAGGATGCCGAGCAGCATGAGGAGGACAGCGACGACGCGGTTGATGCCGCGGCGGACCATCCACTCGACGTAGGGGAGGAGGGCGGCCATGAAGATGAAGGACGTGACGATGATGATGGGGAGGGGCCAGAGCTGGACGATGAGCCAGAGGCCGAACAGGGCGAGCGCGATGGCGAGGATGCCGCGGATGGAGAGTTCGAGCCGGATCATGGGACCGCCGTGGCGGGGGATGTAGCGTAGGATGGGGGGCGCGCGGCGCTGGTGACAATGCTGCCGCGGGGGACATGGCGATGTACCGTTCGGTCGATGCGTTCCTGGGCTATTTCGCGGCGGTGAACCGGCGGGCGATGCGCGATATCGGCGCGCTGCCGCCGGAGGCGGACGGCTGGACGCCGGCGACGGGCGAGGGCGAGGGGGCGTGGAGCATCAACAAGCTGGTGGGCCACATGTGCGGCTCGCGGCTGTACTTCGCGAGCGCGTACCTCGGCCGGGGCTGGGTGAGCCCGGCGCCGCCCGACGTGAGCCGGCGGGAGCTGTGGGTGCCCGCGCTGGCCGAGAGCTTCGAGCGGTTCTGCGAGTTGTTGCGCGGCACGCCGGACGAGTGGCTGGAGCGGAAGGTGGCGATGATCGACAGCGGCGGAACGCTTTCGGGCTGGCGCATCCTGGCGATGATGGTGGAGCACGACATCCACCACCGGAGCCAGATCGATACCTACGCGGGGCTGAACGGCTGGCCGGTGCCGCAGATTTTCGACCGGTCGGCGGAGACGATCGGCGCGCTGCAGGCGCAGGAGCGGGCGAAGTACGGGCTCGCGGGCGAGGGACACGGGCTGTAGAGAAGGTGCGCGCCGAAAACGCCGCGGCGGGGCTCCCGTGTGGGGAACCCCGCCGCGGTTCGCTTCCTGCGGGCGCTCAGTCGCTGGAGAAGGGGAGGTCTCCTTCGACGCGGCGGCCCTGGGTCTGGTGGATGCGGGCGATGCGCTCGGGTTCGGGTTCGTGGACGGTCGTGGTCTTGGTGCCGCGGACCATGGCGATGCGGCCGGTGCGGGAGAGTTCGCGGATGCCGTAGGGCTCGCACATCTTGATGAGGCCGTCGATTTTGTCTTCATCGCCGACGACCTGGAGGATGATGGAGTTGGTGGCGATGTCGACGACGTCGGCGCGGAAGACGTTGGCGATATCGAGGAGCTCGTGGCGGTTCACGTTGTTGCAGCGAACCTTAATCATGGCGAGCTCGCGGGCGACGATGTCTTCCTGGCTGAGGTCGCTGACCTTGATGACGTCGATGAGCTTGTAGAGCTGCTTTTCGACCTGCTCGACGGGCGCGCTGTCGCCATCGACGACGATGGTCATGCGGCTGAGGCCGGGCATCTCGGAGTGGCCGACGGTGAGCGATTCGATGTTGAAGCCGCGCCGGCGGAAGAGGCTGGCGACGCGCATGAGGACGCCGGGCTTGTCTTCGACGATGGCGACGACGGTGTGGTGGTTGGCGCGCTTGCGGGGCTGGTGGCCGTTGAGGGAGGGGTTCACCGGGCGAGCTCCTCGGCGGGGGCTTCGATGGTTTCGGAGAGGGCGGCGCCGGCGGGGACCATCGGCCAGACGTTCTCCTCCTGGTCGATCATGAAGTCGATGAGGATGGGCCCCTTGTGGGCGCGCGCCTCGCGGATGGCGGGGGCGACTTCGGCCTTGGTTTCGACGCGGAGGGAGCGGATGCCGTAGGCGTCGGCGATCTTGCAGAAGTCGGGCTGCGTCATGGCGACGGAGACGAAGTTGCGGTCGTAGAAGAGCTGCTGCCACTGGCGGACCATGCCGAGGTAGCCGTTGTTGAAGATGGCGATCTTGAGCGGCAGGTTTTCGTCGACGACGACGGCGAGCTCCTGCATGGTCATCTGGAAGCCGCCGTCGCCGCAGATGGCCCAGACTTCGGCGTCGGGGAGGGCGACCTGTGCGCCGATGGCACCGGGGAGTTCGAATCCCATGGTGCCGAGGCCGCCGGAGGAGATGAGCTGGCGGGGGCGCTTGTAGAAGTAGTGCTGGCCGGCCCACATCTGGTGCTGGCCGACGCCGGTGACGATGGTGGCGTTGCCCTCGGTCTCTTCGTAGAGGGTGCGGACGACGTACTGCGGGAGCATCCGGCGGCTTTCGCGGATGTGGAGGCTCGGGTGCTCTTCCCGCACCTGGTCGATCCACTGGAGCCACTCGGTGTGCTTCGCCTCGCGGACGTGTTCGGTGAGGCGTGGGAGGACGTTCTTGGCGCTGCCGACGATGGGGACGGCGGTGGGGAAGTTCTTGCCGATTTCGGCGGGGTCGATGTCGATGTGGATGATCTTGACGCCCGGGTTGAAGTCCTTGAAGCGGCCCATGGCGCGGTCGTCGAAGCGCATCCCGACGCCGATGACGAGGTCGGCGTTATCGGCGGCCATGTTGGCGTAGAACATGCCGTGCATGCCGAGCCAGCCGTAGGAGAGGCGGTGCGCCTCGGGGAAGGCGCCGATGCCGAGGAAGGTGGTGATGACGGGGATCTCGGCCTTTTCGGCGAGGGCGACGAGTTCGTCCTGGGCGTCGGACCAGATGACGCCGTGGCCGGCGATGATGATGGGCCGGCGGGCCTGGTCGATGAGTTCGGCGGCGCGGCGGATCATGCCGGCGTGACCTTCGTAGGTGGGCCGGTAGCCGCGGAGGTGGACCTGTTCGGGCCAGTCGAATTCGGCGGATTCCTGGAAGACGTCCTTCGGGATGTCGACGAGGACGGGGCCGGGGCGGCCGGTGCGGCAGATGTGCGCTGCTTCGCGGATGGTGAGGGGGATCTCCTCGGGGCGCATCACCAGGTAGTTGTGTTTGGTGATCGAGTGCGTGATCCCGGTGATGTCCGCTTCCTGGAAGCCGTCTTTGCCGAGGAGGGTGCGGCTGACGTTGCCGGTGAGGGCGAAGACGGGGACGGAGTCCATCCAGGCGGTGCAGATGCCGGTGACGAGGTTGGTGGCGCCGGGGCCGGAGGTGCCGAGGCAAACGCCCATGCGGCCGCTGGCGCGGGCGTAGCCGTCGGCCATGTGGGCCGCGCCCTGTTCGTGCCGGACGAGGATGTGGCGGATGCCGGGATACTGGGGAAGGGTGTCGTAGAGGGGGAGGACGACGCCCCCGGGGTAGCCGAAGATGACTTCGACACCTTCGCGCTGGAGGCCTTCCAGCACCATCTGTGCGCCTGTCATGCGCGCCATGAGGAACCCTTTCCGCGGAGCGAACGCTGGAGCGGGCGGAACCCGGTGAGGGGCGCCTGCTGCCTGCCGCGCCGTGCGGTCGCGGCTGCCCGTGGGCCGGGCGGTGGCTGGAGGGGTGGCCGGTAAGCCGATTGCCCTCCGTTCGGTCCGCAGGATTTCAGATTACGTCGATATTTCGGCGGAGGAAAGGCGGGCGATGCGGCTGCGGATAGATTCGATTTCTGGAATCGGCGTCGGGTCGATGCCGCGGGCGATGGCGGCGTGCCAGGAGAGGGCGTCGACGGTGACGAGGGCAGCGAGGGCCCGTTCGAACGGGCTGCTGCCGGGGATGGGAAGGCGGTGGAAGGGGATGCCGCGGGGGGCGGCGAGTTCTTCGACGGCCTCGAGGTAGGGCGCGGCCGGGTCGTCTTCGGCAGCGAGGGCGAGAAGGGTCCAGCGCGCGGGGGCGAGGTCCGGGTCGAGGCCGACGACGAGATTGTGGGCGGCTTCGGGGAGGGCGGCCGAGGCGGCGAGGAGCTTGGCATTCTCGGCGAGCTGGTTGCGGGCGCGGTCGGCGAGGGGGAGCAGCACTCCCCCGGCGAGGATGAGCGGCACGCGGCCGGCGATGGCCCCGGCGGCGCGGGCGGCGGCGGAGCCGGCGGCCAGCTGCGCGGCGGCAAGCCCGGCGCACAGGGCCGCGGCCCGCTCGATATCGGGCGTGGTGACGAGGTAGAGGCCGAGGCGCTCGACGATGCGGAGGAGGGGTGCGAGGAGCAGGGCGACGGCCGCGCGGGGCGGGGCATCGTAGTCGAAGCGCCAGGCCGGGACGCCGTCGTCCTCGCAGCGGGCAGCGAGCCGGCCGCCGCGGGTGATGGCGATGATGGGGGCATCCCGGCGCCACGCGTCGTCGTAGAGGGCGAGCGTCTCGGCGGTGTTGCCGGAGCAGGAGACGGCAGCGACGAGGGTGCGTTCGCCGACGAAGTTGGGGAGTTCGCGGCCGCGAACGACGGTGATGGGAATTTCGCTCACCGGGGCGGCGAGCGCGGCGACGATATCGCCGGCGGCGGCAGACCCCCCGGTGGCCGCGATGACGAGGTGGTCCGGCATGCGGCCGCGGGGGAGGGGCAGTTCGAGGTCGGCGGTGCGGCGCCACTCACGCGCGAGCTGGCCGCCGAAGGCAGCGATGTGGCGCCACATGCCGGCGCGGTCGACCGCGGCGGCGGCGGGTTCGGGTTCGAACGCAGCGCTCACCGGCGGACCCCGGCGATGGCGGCGCCGGCATCGAGGACGGGCCGGACGAGGGTCTCATCGGTGACTTCGGTGTAGATGCGGAGGAGCGGCTCGGTGCCGGAGAGGCGGAAGAGGAGCCAGCCGCCATCGAAGAGGAAGCGCCAGCCGTCGGTGCGGTCGCTGCCGGTGACTGGCCGGCCGGCGATGTCGCCGGGCGCGGCGGCATCGAGCGCGCTGCGGATGGCGTCGCGCTGGCCGGGTTCGAGGTCGTAGTCGTCGCGGGCGTAGAAGTGCGGCCCGGTGATTTCGAAGACCTGCTGGAGGAGTTCGGAGGGAGATTTGCCGGTAGCGGCGACGTAGTCGAGGAGGAAGAGGCCGGCGAGGATGCCGTCGCGCTCGGGGAGGTGGCCGCGGAAGCCGTAGCCGCCGGATTCTTCGCCGCCGATGAGGGCGTCTTTCTCCATCATGAGGGGGCCGATGAATTTGAAGCCGACCGGAGTCTCGAAGCATTCGACGCCGTAGCGGGCGGCGAGGAGGTTGGCCATGCGGGTGGTGGTGATGGAGCGGACGATGGGGCCGCGGAGGCCGCGTTCGCCGAGGAGGTAGTTGATGAGGAGCGCGAACGTGCGGAGCTGGTCGACGTAGCGGCCGCGCTCGTCGACGAGGCCGACGCGGTCAGCGTCGCCGTCGTTCGCGATGCCGATGTGGTAGCGGCCGGTGCCCATGAGGACGAGGAATTCGCCGAGGTTCTTTTCGATGGGCTCGGGGGCGCGGATGCCGGGGAAGGCCGGGTTCCGCTCGGTGTGGATTTCGCGGACGGTGGTGGAGCCGCCCGCGAGCAGTTCGGTGAAGAGGCCGGCGCCGGCACCGTACATCGGGTCGACGGCGACGGCGAGGCCGGCGCTGCGGATGCGCTGGAGATTGACCTGCCGGCCGAGGGCGGCGAGGTAGCCGGGGATGGGATCGAAGGCGGTGATGGCGTCCGTGTCCGCGGGCGCCATGGCAACGTCGGCGGGGTTTTCGAGGATGGCCGGGACGCGGCGCTCGATATCGGCGACGATCTCGGGGCTGGCGCTGCCGCCGTAGTGAGGTTTGACTTTGATGCCGTTCCAGTTGAAAGGGTTGTGGGAGCTGGTGACGACGACGCCGCCGGCGGCGCCGGTTTCGATGATCCGGTAGCTGATCGCGGGTGTCGGGGCTGGCCGGTCGGCGAGCTGGACGGTGAAGCCGGCGGCGGCGAGCACGCGGGCGACATCGCGCGCGAAGTGGTCGGAGAGGAAGCGGGTGTCGTAGCCGACGACGAGGGGGCGGGCGGTGCCGCCGTGCTCGGCGAAGTGGTCGGCGACGGCGCGGGCGCAGGCGCGGACGTTTTCGAAGGTGAAGGTATCGGCGATGATGGCGCGCCAGCCATCGGTGCCGAAGCGAACGGGGTTATCCGGCATGGGCCTCATGATACTGGCCGTCTGCGTCAACGATCGTGCCCGGCGGGGGCGCTGCGCCGGGGCCGATGGTCGCGCCGGGGCCGATGACGCAGCCGCGAAGGCGGGCGCCGGGGCCGATGCGGGCGCCGTCGGCGGCGATGGTGTCGACGAGCTCGGCGGCTTCGCCGACGTCGACGCGCTCCCAGAGCACCGAGCCGCGCAGGCTGGCCCGCGGGCCGACGGCCGAGCCTTCGCCGACGGCCGCGCGTTCGAGCACGGCAGTGGGGTGGACCGCGGCGGCGGGGTGGACGGCGTTCCCGGCTTCGAGGAGGGCGTGGTGGAGGGCGAGGTAGCGGGCTGGCGTCCCGAGGTCGGCCCAGTGGCCTTCGAAGCGGTAGCCGAGGACGACCCGGCGGCGGGCGACGAGGGAGGGGAAGAGGGTCTCTTCGACGCGGACGGCGCCAGGGGGAATTTCGTCGACGAGGCGGCGTTCGAAAATCCATGCGCCGGCGTTGACGAGGCGGGACGGGGCCTCGCCGGGGGGCGGCTTTTCGACGAAGCCGGTGACGAGGCCATCCGGGCCGCAGACCGCGACGCCGAAACTGGAGGGGTCGTCGACGTCGTGGAGGGCGAGGGTCAGGTCGGCGGCGCGATCGACATGGGCGCGGAGTGCGGCGGCGAAATCGAAATCGAGGTAGACATCGCCGTTGAGGACGAGGAAGCGGTCGTCGATGCCGGCGGTTTCGACGGCGTTGCGGATGGCGCCGCCGGATTCGAGGCGGGCGGTTTCGATGATGGGGAGGACCTCGAGGCCGCGGTGCCGGCCGGCGGGGTAGCGGGCCGCGAGGTCTTCGTTGGCGAGGCCGAGGGCGAGGATGGCGCGGCGGATGCCGGAGCGCTCGAGCCACGCGAAGAGGTAGTCGATGGCGGGCCGGTTGCAGACGGGCACGAGGCTCTTGTGGCGGCGGGCGGTGAGGGGGCGCAGCCGGGTGCCCTGGCCGCCGACGAGGAGGATGGCGTCCACGCGGGCGCGGCGGTCAGCGGCCGGCGGCGGCGCGGAGGTCGGCAGCCCGGGAGGTGTCCTCCCAGGGGAGATCGAGGTCGGTGCGGCCGAAGTGCCCGTAGGCGGCGGTCGGCCGGTAGATCGGCCGGCGGAGGCCGAGGTCCTCGATGATGGCGCCGGGGCGGAGATCGAAGAGGCGGCGGACGGCGGCGAGGATGACCGAATCGGGGACGACGCCGGTGCCGAACGTTTCGATGCCGATGGAGGTGGGCTCGGAGACGCCGATGGCGTAGGAGAGCATGAATTCGCAGCGGGTGGCCAGGCCGGCGGCGACGATGTTCTTGGCGACCCAGCGGGCAGCGTAGGCGCCGGAGCGGTCGACCTTCGTCGGGTCCTTGCCCGAGAAGGCGCCGCCGCCGTGGCGGGCGACGCCGCCATAGGTATCGACGATGATCTTGCGGCCGGTGAGGCCGGCATCGCCGCGGGGGCCGCCGATGACGAAGCGGCCGGTGGGGTTGACGTGGATGGTGACGTCCTTGCTGAGGAGCGGGCCGACGACGGGCTCGATGACGTGCTTCGTCACCTGGGTGGTGATGAACTCGGGGTCTTCGACGTCGGGGGAGTGCTGGGTGGAGATGACGACGGTATCGACCTGGAGGGGGTTCCAGTGTTCGTCGTATTCGACGGTGACCTGGGACTTGCCGTCGGGCCAGACCCAGGGGAGGGTGCCGGATTTGCGGACTTCGGCGAGGCGGCGGGTGAGCCGGTGGGCGAGGGAGATGGTGAGGGGCATGTATTCGGGGGTTTCGCTGCAGGCGAAGCCCATCATCATGCCCTGGTCGCCGGCGCCGATGGAGCGGGGGTCGGTGTTATTGACGCCGCGGGCGATATCGGCGGACTGCTCGGCGATGGAGGTGATGACGCCGCAGGTGTGGCCGTCGAAGCCTTTTTCGGAGGAGTCGTAGCCGATATCGACGATGGTCTTGCGGACGAGCTTGTTGATATCGACGTAGCCATGGGTGGTGATTTCCCCCATGACGAGGACGAGGCCGTTGGTGGTGGCGGTTTCGCAGGCGACGCGGGAGGCGGGGTCCTGTTCGAGGAGGGCATCGAGGACGGCGTCGCTGATCTGGTCGCAGATTTTGTCGGGGTGGCCTTCGGTGACGGATTCGGAGGTGAGGAGCTTGCGTTCGGACACGTGGAGCCCTTTCGGTGGTGGAGTTGCCTTCGCGCGGGCATGAAAAATCCCCCCGTGCCGCTGGGGTGCGGCGGCGAGGGGCGGGCCTTCCCGCAAGCCCGCCTTTTGTTGCCCGGCGGCGGGTGCCGCGGGGCCGCGTCGGTTTGGCACCTTGGAGGCATAACCAGGTTGCCGGGCGGGGACGCCCTCTTGACGCTTGCAGTGAGGGTAGCAGGGCGGGGTGCGTGGCGGAAGATGGAGGCGGCGGTGGTGCGGTCAGGCGGCGGGGGCGAGCGCGACGACCTGGATATCGCCCCAGGGGGTTTCCTGGAGGGCGTCGGCTTCGCCGGCGCGGAGGAGTTCGAGGACGGCGAGGAAGGAGACGACGACTTCGAGGCGGTTCGCGCATTCGAGGATGGCGCGCCGGAAGGAGAAGCGGCCCCGGCGGCGGAGGCGGTCGCGGAACTGCTCGAGGCGCTGAGCGAGGGTGATGGCGGTATCGCGGGGGAGGATGGCGCGGGGCGCCGGGTCGGCAGGCTTGCGCTGGAGGAGCCGGAGCATGAGAGCGTGGAGGCGCTCGATACTGACGCCTTCGAGGGGGGAGGCTTCCGGGAGGTCGGGAGGCGGGGCGAGGCGGGTGTAGATGCGGAGGCCGGCGTCCTGGCGGGCTTCGAGGAGGTCGACGACCTGGAGGAAGCGGCGGTATTCGCGGAGGAGTTCGACGAGCTCCTGGCCGACGTCGTCGTCTTCGAGCGAGGGCGCCTCCTCCCCCTGCGGGCGGGGGAGGAGGGCGCGGGACTTCAGGTAGATGAGGCGGGCGCCGATGGCGACGAATTCGGCGAGGGCGGAGGGGTCGAAGCCTTCGCCGGTGTGGATGGCGGCGAGGTACTGGTCGGTCACCGCGACGAGGGAGACGGCGGTGATATCGAGGTCGTCCTTCTCGATGAGGTGGAGAAGGAGGTCGAGCGGCCCCTGGAAGACGGGCAGCGAGATTTCTGCCATGGCTCCTGCCGGCGCGATGCCCCCCCGCTGAGGCGGCGCCGGTGCGGTCTTGCGACCGTGTGCGCTATCACGCGCTGGCAGGCGCCCACACCCCCGGGAGCGTCCGCTCGACTGCAGCGGCGATAGCGCCGACCGAGCGCATCATCCCGGCGAAGCGGTCGTATGTCAACGACTGGGCGCCGTCGGAGAGGGCGTGGTCGGGGTTGTTGTGGACCTCGATCATGAGGCCGTCGGCGCCGGCGGCGATGGCGGCCATCGCGATCGGCGTGACGAGGGAGGCTTTGCCGGTGCCGTGGGAAGGGTCGGCGATGACGGGCAGGTGGCTGAGCTCGCGCGCGAGGGGGATGGCGTTGACGTCGAACGTGTTGCGGTAGGCGGTTTCGAAGGTGCGGATGCCGCGCTCGCAGAGGATCACGTTCGGGTTGCCCTGGGCCATGATGTACTCGGCAGCGAGGAGCCACTCTTCGATTTGGCCGGAGAGCCCGCGCTTGAGCATGACGGGCTTCTTCACGCGGCCGACTTCATCGAGGAGGATGAAGTTCTGCATGTTGCGGGCGCCGATCTGGATGATATCGGCGTATTCGCAGACGGCGTCGATATCGCGGACGCTCATGAGCTCGGTAATGACGGGGAGGCCGTGGGCCTTGCCGGCGGCGTGGAGGTAGCGGAGGCCTTCTTCGCCGAGGCCGCGGAAGGTGTAGGGGGAGGTGCGGGGCTTGAAGGCGCCGCCGCGGAGGATGTTGGCGCCGGCGGCTTTGACGGCGCGGGCGGAATCGAAGATGTGCTCTTCGTTTTCGATGGAGCAGGGGCCGGCCATGATGGCGAGCTCGGTGCCGCCGACTTTGACGCCGTAGCCGACGTCGATGATGGAATCGGCGGGATGGAAGTCGCGGGAGGCGAGCTTGTAGGGGCGGGTGACGCGGTGGACGGATTCGACGCGGGGGAGCGCGAGGAAGATGTCTTCGAGGCCGGGCTCATCGGAGCCGATGACGCCGATGATGGTGCGCTCCTGGCCGACGGAGAGGTGGGCCTGGCGGCCGGTTTCTTCGACGCGCTTGATGATGACGTCGAGGTCGTCCGGGGTGGCTTCCGGGGAAACGACGATGATCACGGGTTCTTTTGCTCCGTTTCGAGGTAGTTCAGGGGGTTGGGGACGCGAGGTCGGGCCGCAGGCGGGCGGCCTCGCGCAGGTAGATGTGGCGGATTTCACTCTGGGCTTTATCCGTGTTCCAGTGGAGGAGCACCCGGATGCAGAGGGGGAGCATGCCGGGGACGGACATTTCGTGGCTCTGCATGAGGGGGACCTGCGTCCACCCGAGCTGGCGGGCGGCGACGGCCGGGAATTCGGCGTAGACGTCGGGGGTGGTGGTCAGCCAGGCGGAGGCGATGTCCTCGGTGCGGATGCCGTTGGCCTCGACCATGTGGACGAGGAGCTCGCGGGTGCGCTCGAGGATTTCTTCCTTCTGGTTGCGGTCGACAGTGGTTGCGCCGCGGACGCCGCGGACGGGCATACGCGCAGGTCCTCCTGGGTGTTCCGTGGGTGTGATGGCAGTGCGCTCAGGATCGGCGGGCGCCAAAGGCCCCGGCCGGCGGACTGCCATATGCACGGCCCACAGGGGGACGCGGCCACGCCTGTTGAGGCGCAGCCGGCCGTCTGTGGGCCGCGATCACCTGTCCGCTATCGGCCGGAGACATCCTCCACGAACTCCCTGACGCTCTGCGCGCGGCGGTCTTCCGCCGCAGCGTCGATGGCGCTGATTATAGCAGAGCCGATGACTGCGGCATCGGCGATGGAGCGGACGGCTTCGGCCTGCTGGCGGCTGGTGATGCCGAAGCCGACGGCGAGGGGCAGGTTCGTCTGTGCGCGGACGCGCTGGATGAAGGCCGGGAGAGCATCGAGCGCGACGTTGCCTTTGCCGGTGGTGCCGGTCACGCTGACGCAGTAGAGGAAGGCATCGGCGCACGCGGCGATGCGGGGGATGCGCTCGTCGCGGGTGGTCGGGGCGACGAGGGGGACGAAGCTGAGGTCGTGCGCGCGGCAGGCGGCGAGGAAGCTGCCGGCCTCCTCGGGCGGGAGGTCGACGACGATCCAGCCGTCGGCGCCGGCAGCCGCGGCTTCAGCGCAGGCGCGGACTTCGCCGCGGGCGAGGATCGGGTTGTAGTAGCCCATGAGGATGACGGGCGCGGTGAGGCCCTGCGCGCGCGCCGCGCGGATGAAATCGAAGCAATCGGCGAGGGAAACGCCCTGTTCGAGGGCGACCTGGTTCGCGTGCTGGATGGTGGCGCCGTCGGCCATGGGGTCGGAGAAGGGGACGCCGAGTTCGATGACGTCGGCGCCGCCTTCCTGCATGGCGAGCAGGATGGGCACGGTCTCGTCGCGGCGGGGGTAGCCGGCGGTGACGTAGCCGATGAAGAGGGAGCGGCCGGCTTCGCGGGCGCGGGCGAAGGTGTCGCGGAGACGCTGGGACATGGGGCGGTCAGTACCTCGCGAGGAGCAGGATAAAGCTGAGGCCGTTGAAGAGCACATGGAAGGCGACGGCATCCCAGAGGCTGCCGGAGCGGGCGTAGAGCCAGGCGATGACGAGGCCGATGGCGAAGAAGGGGAGGAGCGTGGCGAGCTCGCGGTGGCTGAGGGCGAAGAGAGCCGAGCTGAAGGCGGCGGCGGGCCAAAAGCCCCAGCGGAGCGTGCCGGTGAAGGCGAGGCCGCGGTAAACGGCTTCTTCGCTGACCGGCGCGGCGACGACGGTCGCGAGCCCGTAGAGCGCGAGCGCGGCGGGGTCGCGGAGGACGGGTTCGAGCCCCTCGGGCGAAGGGGAGGGGATGAGCGGGCCGAGGCCGAGGGCGCGGACGGCGGCGGCGTAGAGGCCCGTCAGCGGATAGGCGATGGCGACGCAGAGAGCGGGGAGCCAGAGCCGGCCGGCGTCGAAGCGGTCGAGGCCGACAGCGCCGAGCACCTCGCGGAGCGGGCGGCGAGGCGCGAGGAGTGCGACGGCGACGAACAGGGCCGAGCTGACGAGGGCCATGACCCAGGCGACGCGGGCAGCGACCGGGTCGCCGAGGAGGCGCGGGGGCTCCGGGAGGGGGTTGCCCGCGGCCGCGCGGGCGAGGGCGAGGTCGGCCCAGCTGGCGACGCGGGCGGCCTTTTCGAAGGCGTCGCCGGCATCGCGGAAGCCGGCCTGGGCGCCGAACAGGTTCGCGACGGGCTGGATGAGGAAGAAGGGGATGACGTAGGCGAGGACGGCCAGCCAGAGCCCCGCGAGGACGTGGAGTTCGCTCCATGGCGCGGGGCGGAGGCGGCCGTTCATCCGAACGCGAGGATGGTAAAGCTGACGGCGTTGAAGGCGAAGTGGAAGAGGATGGGATACCAGAGGGTGCCGCTGCGCTGGTAGAGCCAGGCGAGGGCGACGCCGATGGCGAGGAAGGGGACGACGCTGCCCGGGTCGAAGTGGACGAGCGAGAAGAGGAAGCCGGAGAGGAGGGCGGCGGGCCAGAAGCCCCAGCGGCTGAAGCCGCCGAAGACGAGGCCGCGGAAGAAGAGCTCTTCGGTGACGGGGGCGCCGACGAGGGTGACGGCGGCGGCGATGCTGAGGGTGAGGTCATCGCGGGTGATTTCGATGGGGACGGTGCTGCGCGGTTCGAGCCAGGTGAGGCCGAGGGCATCGACGAGCTGCACCCAGGCGAAGGTGCCGACGTAGGCGGCGAAGACGGCCGCGAGCGGGAGCCAGGCCCCGGCCAGCGGGAAGCGGCGGAGACCGAGAGCACGGATGAGTTCGCGGCCGGTGAGGCCGGTGATGATGCCGGTGTAGGCGATGATGGCAGCCTGCGAGACGGCGGTGACGATGAAGAGGATCTGGAGGCTGGCCTGGTCGGCGAGGAGGTCGGGCGGCTCCGGGAGGGGCGCGCCGGCCTGCGCGGCGGCGAGCCGGTCGGCCGCGTACTGCGCGATGCGGGCGGCCTTTTCGAACGTGTCGCCGACGTCGCGGGCGCGGAAGTCGTGGCCGGTGGCGAGGGCGACGAGCGCGACCGCGACGTTGGTGAGGACCATGAGGCCGACGAAGGCGGCGATGCCGGCAGCGGCCTGGCGCGGCCCCCAGGGGACGAGCGGGCGGGGCGCCGGAGCGCTCAGAGCGTCACCCCGAGGGCGGCGGCGACGGTGTGCATGTCCTTGTCGCCGCGGCCGGAGAGGCCGACGAGGATGTCCTTGCCGGGGCCGAGTTCGCGGGCGAGCTGGATGGCGTAGTAGATGGCGTGGCTCGGTTCGAGGGCGGGGATGATGCCCTCCGCCCGGGTGAGGGCCTGGAAGCCTTCGAGCGCCTGGCGGTCGTCGACGGCAACGTACTCGGCGCGCTCGCTGGTCTTGAGCCAGGAGTGTTCGGGGCCGACGCCGGGGTAGTCGAGGCCGGCGGAGATGCTGTGCGTTTCGAGGATTTGGCCGTTCGGGTCCTGGAGCAGGTAGGTGCGTGTGCCGTGGAGGACGCCGGGGCGGCCGGCGACGAGGGTGGCGGAGTGTTTGCCGGTGCCGACGCCGTCGCCGCCGGCTTCGACGCCGACGAGGCGCACGGGGTCATCGAGGAAGGGGTGGAAGAGGCCGATGGCGTTCGAGCCACCGCCCACGCAGGCGACGGCGGCATCGGGGAGGCGACCGGCCTGCTCGAGCATCTGCGCGCGGGCCTCGCGGCCGATGACGGACTGGAAATCGCGGACGATGGTGGGGAAGGGGTGGGGGCCGATGGCGGAGCCGATGATGTAGTGGGTCGTGCGGACGTTGGTGACCCAGTCGCGCATCGCTTCGTTGATGGCGTCTTTGAGCGTCTTCGAGCCGGAATCGACGGAGATGAGGGTGGCGCCGAGCATCTTCATGCGGAAGGCGTTGAGCGACTGCCGGCGGACATCCTCGGAGCCCATGTAGACGACGCATTCGAGGCCGAGCATGGCGCAGACGGTGGCGGTGGCGACGCCGTGCTGGCCGGCGCCGGTCTCGGCGATGATGCGGGTCTTGCCGAGGCGGCGTGCGAGGAGGGCCTGGCCGAGGGCGTTGTTGATCTTGTGGGCGCCGGTGTGGGCGAGGTCTTCGCGCTTGAGCCAGATGCGGGCGCCGCCGACTTCGCGGCTGAGGCGCTCGGCGAAGTAGAGCGGCGTCGGGCGGCCGACGTAGTGGCGGAGGAGGTGGTCGAGCTCCTGCTGGAAGGCGGGGTCGCTGCGGGCTTCGAGGTAGGCGGCCTCGAGGTCTTCGTGGGCGGCGACGAGGGTCTCGGGAATGTAGCGGCCGCCGAACTCGCCGAAGCGCGGGGAGAGCGGGGAGGCAGTCTCAACGGTCACGGCTGGCACCTTTCGCGGCGCGGATGAACGCGCGGATTTTTTCGGGGTCTTTGGCGGCATCGGTTTCGACACCGGAGGAGACATCGACGGCCCAGGGCCGGACGGTGCGGACGGCATCGCCGACGTTTTCGGGCGTGAGGCCGCCGGCGAGGACGACGGGGAAGCGGGCGGCGACGTCTTCGGCGAGCGTCCAGTCGAAGGCGGTGCCGGTGCCGCCGAGGGCGCCGGGGACGGCCGTATCGAGGAGCGTCGCGGCGGCGAGGCCGGGGATGATGCGCTCGGTGATATCGGCGGTGTCGTCGCCTTCGCGGACGTGGATGGTGCGGAGGACGGGGCGCTGGACGGCGCGGACGAAGGCGTCGTCTTCGCCGCCGGAGAGCTGGACGAGGTCGAGGCGGGCGGCCTCGGCGATATCGTTGACCTCGGCGGGGGTCATGCGGGCGAAGACGCCGACGAGGAGGGGCCGGGCGCGGGCAAGGGCGAGCTCGATGGCGTCGGCCCAGGCAGGGAACCAGGAGCGGGCGGAGACTTCGCCGCGGGCGGGCCCGCCGAGGTCGGCGGGCGGCGGCGCGAGGCGGCGGCGCTCGGCGAGGGCTTCGACGATATCGTGGCAGGCCTGCGGGGTGACCTGGCGGCGCGATTCGGCGAAGACGAGGCCGATGAAGTCGGCGCCGGCCTCGGCGGCGGCGAGGGCCGTCGCGGCATCGCGGATGCCGCAGATTTTGACGAGCGTCACGGCGCGCTCCCGGGTGCGGCGACGGGGATGCCGCGGAGTTCGCGGACCTTCGCGGCGGGGTCGGGCGCGAGCATGAGCGACTCGCCGACGAGGACGGCGGCGGCGCCGACGGCCATGAAGCGCTCGACATCGGCGCGGCTGCTGATGCCGCTGAGGGCAGCGAGGAGGGCGCCGGGGGGCGCGAGGCTGGCGAGGCGGTCGGTGGTCGCGAGGTCGACCCGGAAGCTGCGGAGGTCGCGGTTGTTGATGCCGATGAGCGGGGCGCCGAGGCTGGCGGCGCGGGCCATTTCGTCGGCGTCGTTCACTTCGACGAGGGCCTGCATGCCGAGGGCGCGGGCGCCATCGTAGAGGCGGCGGAGCACCGCGTCATCCAGCGCGGCGACGATGAGGAGGACGGCGTCAGCGCCGTGGACGCGGGCTTCGAGGAGCTGGTACTCGTCGATGATGAAGTCTTTGCGGAGGATGGCGGGCCGGGCCGGGCCGAGCTCGTCGACGGCGGCGCGGGCGGCGGCCATGTCGGCGAGGGTGCCTTTGAACCAGGTCGGCTCGGTGAGGATGGAGATGGCGCTCGCGCCCCCGCGGGCGTAGCGGAGGGCCTGTTCGGCAGCATCGAGGCCGGGGGCGATGTCGCCTTTGCTCGGGGAGGCGCGCTTGACCTCGGCGATGACGGCGAGGGGTGCGTCGCGGCGGAGGCGGTCGACGAAGTCGATGACGGGCGGCGCATCGGCAAGCTTCGCTTCGAGCGCCGCGGCCGGGACGGCGGCCTTCGCGGCGGCGACGTCCTCCCCGCGGCGGGCGACGATGGTATCGAGGATGGTCGGGCTACCCACCGGCGGCCTCGCGGGAGAGGGCGACGTAGGCATCGAGGACTTCGCGGGCGCGGCCGGTCGCGATGGCGTCGCGGGCGAGGGCGGCGCCTTCGCGGAAATCGGCGGCGCGGCCGGCGACGACGAGCGCGGCAGCGGCGTTGATGACGGTGAAGTCGGTCTTCGGGCCTTCGGCGCCGTCGAGGATGGCGAGGATGTCGCCGGCGTTCGCGGCGGCATCGCCGCCGGCGACGGCTGCGAGCGGGGAGGGGGCGACGCCGAAGTCGGCCGGCGTGAGGACACGCTCGGCGACGGCGCCATCGCCGACGACCCAGGCGAGGGTCGGCGCGGCGGGGCTGATCTCGTCGAGGCCGTCTTCGGAGTGGACGACGAGGGCGCGCTCGATGCCGCGGAGGGCGAGGGCCTCAGCGACGAGCGGGCCGAGGGCGCGCGCGCCGACGCCGACGAGCTGGCGGGAGGGCATGGCGGGGTTCGAGAGCGGGCCGAGGATGTTGAAGGCGGTGCGGATGCCGATTTCGCGGCGGGCGCCGCCGACATGGCGCATGGCGGGGTGCATGCGCTGGGCGAAGAGGAAGCAGAAGCCGCAGGCGTCGATGATGCGGGCGATGGCGGCGCCGTCGACGTCGATGCGGGCGCCGAGCGCTTCGAGGACGTCGGCGCTGCCGCATTTGGAGCTGGCGGCGCGGTTGCCGTGCTTGGCGACGCGGACGCCGCAGGCAGCGACGACGAAGCCGGCGGCGGTGGAGACGTTGATCGTGTCGATGCCATCCCCCCCGGTGCCGCAGATGTCGATGGTATCCGGGGCGCGGACGGGCTCGGCGTGGCGGAGCATGACGCCGAGGCAGGCGGCGATGGCGGCCGGGGTTTCGCCGCGGATGCGCCAGGCGGCCAGGAAGGCGCCGACCTGGGCCGGGGTCGCAGCGCCGGTCATCAGTTCTTCGAGCGCGGCGGCGGCGAGCGGCGGCGGGAGGTCACCGGCATCGACAAGGGTTTTGATTGCTTCCTGGACGGCCATCAGGGGTCGCTCCGGAGGGGGGTGTGGGGACCAGTGTGGCGAATCAGGCGGGCCATTCGCCACCCTCCATGCGGAGGAAGTTCGCGAGGAGCTCCTTGCCGTGCTCGGTGGCGATGGATTCGGGGTGGAACTGGACGCCTTCGACCGTGTAGCGGCGGTGGCGAACGCCCATGATGATGCCGGATTCGGAGCGGGCCGTGACTTCGAGGTCGGGCGGAAGGGTATCGGGCGTGCCGCAGAGGGAGTGGTAGCGGACGGCCTCGAAGGGGGAGGGGATGCCGGCGAAGACGCCGCGGCCGTCGTGGGTGATGTTCGAGGTCTTGCCGTGCTTGATTTCGCCGGCGCCGGCGACGGTGCCGCCGTAGACGTCGTAGATGCACTGGTGGCCGAGGCAGACGCCGAGGACGGGGACCTTGCCGGCGAAGGCGCGGATGACATCGCGGGAGATGCCGGCATCGTCGGGGTCGCCGGGGCCGGGGGAGATGACGACGTGGTCGGGCTGGAGCGCGAGGCACTCCTCGAGGGTGACCTGGTCGTTCCGGTAGACGCGGACGTCGGCGCCGAGTTCGCAGAGATACTGGTAGAGGTTGTAGGTGAAGGAGTCGTAGTTATCGATGAGCAGGGTGGTCACTGGTCGAGCGCTTCCTCCCGGGAGAGATCTTCGGCGATGAGGGCGAGGACGGCTGCGAGCTCTTCGGGCGTGTAGCCGAAGCCGCGGCGGTCGAGGCGGAACTTGGCGGCGAGGTAGGCAGGGTCGAGCGAGGCCGGCGAGCGGAGGTCGAGCGGGTAGGCGGTGCCGGGCTCGCCGATGAGGGCGACGAGGAAATAGCCGTCGCCGGCGGAGCGGGTGAAGGAGGCGGACTCGGCGAGGAGCGGGACGAGCGCGAGTTCGACGCCGCCGGAGCGGTAGAAGCGGACGGCGACGTGGGCGATGTGTTTCTGGAGGAGCGGGCTCACCGGCCGAACCCCTGTTCGACGATGAGTTCGAGGACAGCGCCCGGGGAGTGGGCGGTGAAATCGGGGACGGCCTCGAGGGCGGCCTCGGCGTCGATGGTGCCCCAGAGGGCGGCGATGGAGCGGACGCCAGCGTTGCGCGCGGCCCAGATATCGGCGGGGCTATCGCCGACGAAGGCGACGCGGGCGGGGTGGTCGGCGAGGAGGCGGTCGAGGGCGGCGTAGACGGGCTCGGGGTCGGGTTTGTGGCGCTCGGTATCGTCGAAGCCGATGACGGCCTGGAAGTACCGGAGCAGGCCGGCGGCTTCGAGCTCCTCGGTAGCGCCGTAGCTCACCTTCGAGGTGACGACGGCCATCGGGATACCGGCAGCGTGGAGCGAGCGGAGGACCGGCTCGATGCCTTCGAAGGGGCGGATGGCGCGGTCGCGGCCGTAGTAGTGGTCGCGGTAGACGCGGGCGAAGCGCTGGTAGTCGTCGCCGACGAGGCGGCGGGCGAGGTCTTCGAGGGTGCCGCCGCGGTTGGAGCGCCAGAGTTCGACGGGGTCGACGGGCTCGCCGAGGACGGCCTGGTGGGCGTAGGCGAGCGACTCCATCCGGGCGGGGAGGGTGTTCAGGAGGGTGTCATCGAGGTCCCAGAGGATGGCGCTCACGGGGCAGGCTCCTGCCGGGATGGACGCGGAATGCCGCGGCTGGCGAAGACCTCCTCCATGACGGCCCAGGCTTCGAGGGCCGCCGGGAAGCCGGCGTAGATGGCGACCATGCGGAGGACTTCGACGACCTGGGCCGGGCTGGCGCCGTGGTTGAGGGCGCCGTTGAGGTGGGAGCGGAGGGGACCGCCGGTGCGGCCCTGCGCCGCGAGCATGGCGACGACGAGGAGGCTGCGGGTGCGGCGGTCGAGCTGGGGGCCTGTCCAGAAGCGGGCCAGGGCGAACTCGATGATGTCGTCGGCGAGCTCGGGGGAGGAGCGGCGGAGGGCGGCCTCGGCGGCCGGGTCGCCGCCGGTGAGGGTGCGGAGGACATCGAGGCCGGCCTCGCGGGCGGAAGCGGGCGGCGCGGGCCGGGCGGCGGCTTCGAGCTCGGCGCCGAGGGCGGCGAGGATTTCGGCCGAGCGGTCCGGCGGCTGGTCGAGGCCGAAGGCTTCGCGGATGGCGCGGCGGACGCCGGGGTGGAGGTCGATGGCGTCGAGTTCATCGAGGGTGAACCAGCCGCTGCCGACGCCCGGGGGCGGGGCCGGTTCGCCCTGCCATTCGGATGGTGCATAGAGGTTGTAGACGACCTGGCCGTCGTCGGCGGGGAAGTAGTGGGTCTGGAGGAAGTCGTCCTCGACGGCGGGGGCTTCGATGCCGAGCCGCTGGAGGATGCGGTCCATCTCCTCGTCGACGTCGTGGACGTCCGGCGGAAGGGGGCCGGAGGGCAGCTCCCAGGGCGCGGAGGGCGACGGGCGGACGAGGTAGATGCGCCCGCCGCGTTCGAGGATGGCGGCCATGGTGATGTGCTGCTTCATGTGGTCTTGATCGCGATCGTATCGAGGATGGAGATGAGGAGGATGCGGAGGGAGGGGCATAGGTCCGCGGCGAGGACGTCGTCGCGGGTGAGCCAGCGGCCGGCGCCGGGGGCCGGGTCGGGCTGCCACTGCCAGACGGTGTAGAAGCCTGAGAACCAGGCGCGGGCTTCGGCGGGGTCCTGGTAGTCGAAGGCGCCCTGGGCCCAGATTGCGGAGGCCTCGATGCCGAGCTGGTCCCAGAGATGCGCGCGGAGTTCGACTTTCCGGTCTTCGGCGAGGGGGCGGAAGACGCCGCCGGGCAGGCCGAGCGCGCCGCCGACGCTGCGGAGGAAGACTTCGCCGGGCCGGACGAGGATGCCGTAGACGCGGTCGGGGCGGCGGTCGGTCACTGGGTGCCCCCGGGAGGTCAGCCGTAGCCGATGCTGCCGGTCTTGAGTTCGGCGGCGGCGACTTCGGCCTGGTCGATGGCGCGCATGAGGGCGCGCATCTTGTTGACGGTTTCCATGTACTCGGTTTCGGGGACGGAGTCGTAGACGATGCCGCCGCCGGCCTGGAGGTAGGCGACGCCGTCTTTGACGACCATGGTGCGGATGGCGATGCAGGTATCGAGGCTGCCGGCGAAGGAGGCGTAGCCGACAGCGCCGCCGTAGATGCCGCGGCGGGAGGGTTCGAGCTCGGCGATGATCTCCATGGCGCGGACTTTCGGGGCGCCGGAGAGGGTGCCGGCGGGGAAGACGGAGCGGAAGGCATCGAAGGGCGTTTTGTCGTCGGCGAGCCGGCCGGAGACGTTGGAGACGATGTGCATGACGTGGGAGTACTTCTCGATGTGCATCAGGCTGTCGACGCGGACGGTGCCGGGGCGGGCGACACGGCCGATGTCGTTGCGGCCGAGGTCGACGAGCATGATGTGCTCGGCGCGCTCCTTTTCGTCGGCGAGGAGTTCGGCGGCGAGGCGTTCGTCTTCTTCGGGCGTGGCGCCGCGGGGGCGGGTGCCGGCGATGGGGTGGGTGGTGACGACGCCGTCCTCGACCCGGACGAGGAGTTCGGGGGAAGCGCCGACGACCTGGAAGTCGCCCAGGTCGAGGTAGAACATGTAGGGCGACGGGTTGATGGTGCGGAGCTGCCGGTAGATGTTGAAGGGGTGGACGGCCGTGGGCCGGCGAAGGCGCTGTGAGGGGACGACCTGGATGCAGTCGCCCGCGATGATGTACTCCCGGATCTTTTCGACCATGAGCTCGTAGCCTTCGCGGCCGACGTTGGATTCGGCTTGGCCGTTGGTCCGGAGGACGGCGGCGATGTCCTGGTGCGGGAGGCGGACGGTGGGGCTGTTCAGCCGCTCGACGATGGCGTCGATCTGGAAGGCGGCCTGGCGGTAGGCGGCATCGATGTCGCCGTCGAGGCGGCAGTGGGCGATGACTTTGATGGTGTGGCGGAGGTGGTCGAAGACGACCATGGCATCGGTGAAGAGCCACATCGCTTCGGGGATGCCGAGTTCATCGGCCTCGGGCGGATGGACGCGGGGCTCGAAGTGACGGACGGCATCGTAGGCGACGTAGCCGATGGCGCCGCCGGTGAAGGCGGGGATGCCGGGCGTCATGATTTGGCGGAAGCGGGCGAGCTCCTGCTCGACGGGGACGAGGGGGT
Source organism: Tepidiforma sp. (assembly GCF_026419595.1). NCBI lineage: Bacteria > Bacillati > Chloroflexota > Tepidiformia > Tepidiformales > Tepidiformaceae > Tepidiforma > Tepidiforma sp. The sequence goes on from NZ_JANZZD010000006.1 coordinate 69,083, forward strand.
CGCCTTCCCATTCGCGGCCGGGCCCGGTGCGGAGGACGCGGTAGGGCTGGGTGCCGATGAACGAGTAGCGCGCGAGCCGCTCGCCGCCTTCGACGGATTCGAGGAGGAAGCTGTAGGGGCCCGTGGCGACCTTGAGGTAGGCGGAGACCGGGGTTTCGAGGTCGGCGGTGACCTCGCGGTAGACGGCGACGAGGTTGCCCTGGCCGGATGCTGCGAGCTGGCGGACCTCTTCGAGGGTTGGGCGAAGCATCAGTATTTCTCGAGGTAGTTGAGGTCGAGGGCGTCGTGGACCATGTCCATGGTTTCGCGGGCGATGCGGCGCATGCGCTCGGAGCCTGAGGCGAGGGCATCGCGGACGAGGCGCATGCGGGCTTCGTAGTAGGCGCGGCGTTCGCGGAAGGGGTCGAGGAGGTCGTTGAGAACCTTCGTGAGGCGGTCTTTGAGGACTTTGTTGGGGACGCCGCGGGTTTCGTACTCGTGTTCGAGCTGGCGGAGGCCTTCGGTATCGGGGTCGAAGGCGCGGAGGTAGAGGAAAATCGGGTTTTCGTCGCAGCGGCCGGGTTCGTTGGCGCCGCGGGGCGGGCCGCCATACATGCCGCGGACCTTGCGGGCGACGGTTTCGGCGTCGTCCTTGAGGTCGATGGTGTTGCCGCGCGACTTGCTCATCTTGGCGTTGCCGTCGATGCCGACGAGGCGGGGGACGCGGCCGACGAGGGCCTCGGGCTCGGGGAAGACCTCTTTGAAGCGGCGGTTGAAGCGGCGGGCCGTCTCGCGGGTGAGTTCAATGTGGGGGAGCTGGTCCTCGCCGACGGGGACGAGGTGGGCCCGGGGCATGAGGATGTTGGCCACCTGCATCACCGGGTAGGTGTAGAAGGCGACCGGGACGGATTTGCGCTCGGTGGAGCCGTCCTCGGGGTTCTCCATCGCGGCCATCTCGGACTTGAGGGTGGGGTTCCGCTCGAGCATGGAGACGGGGAGGAACCAGCCGAGGAGGGTGGTGAGTTCGGCGTGCTCGGGGACGAGCGATTCGATGACGAAGGCGGAACCCTCCGGGTCGAGGCCGACGGCGAGCCAGTCGAGGGCGACTTCCCAGACAGCCTCGCGGACGCGGGGGATGTCGTCGGCGTAGTCGGAGACCTGGTAATCCGCGATGAGGAAGTAGCACTCGTAGTCGTGCTGGAGGCGGACCCAGTTTTCGAGGGCGCCGGCGTAGTGGCCGAGGTGGAGGGCGCCGGTGGGGCGGATGCCGGTGAGGATGCGCTTCCGTTCGCTCACCGGGGGCCTCCCTGGAGGCGGCCGGGGCCGCGGCCGGGAGCGGGCGGCGGGCCGGCGGGGCGGGACGGTGCGGGGCGGCCGGGGGCTGCGCCGGGGCCGGCCGCGCGCTCCGCGGCGCGGAGGTACGCGTTGATCTGCTTGCCGGCCTGGTCGATGAGGTCGAGCTCGGCGGCGAAGACGGATTCGGGCTCGTTGACGAGCGCGGCGAGGACGTGGAGCCACGAGCGGCAGGCGGCCAGGGACCCGCGGGCCTCGCGGAGGATGGCGGCCTGGGCCTGGCCTTCGCGGGCGCCGGCCTCGGCGATGCGGGCGGCGGCTTCGCCGGCGGCCTGGAAGGCGCGGTCCTGCGCTTCCTGCGAGGCGCGGAGGTTGGACGGCACTTTGAGGCGCCCGATGGACGCGGCGAGCCGGATGGCCGTGTTCCAGGCCTCGATCTCGGTGTGGTCGGTGCCGGGCATGTCAGGCAGCGGCCGCGTAGCAGCCGTCGAGGAACGCGAGGAGGCGGTCGCAGGCGGTGTCGACGGCGCGGATGACGGCGTCTTCATCGGTGCAGGCCTCGGCGATGGCCTCCATCTCGGCGCCGGAGTGAGCGATATCGGCGACGAGGTGGACGGAGAAGAATTCGAACTGCTTCGGCTCGAAGCCGTAGAACTCGGTGAGGCCTTTGATCTTCTGCCAGGCGATGGCGGGCACCTGCCCTTCGTAGGCGAAGAGGGTGCCGAGGGCTTCGGCGACGGGGGCTTCGTTCGCCATGCGGCGGAAGTGGTCGACGAGGGCGCGGGTCTCGGGGCGGAGTTCCGCGTTGACGACCTCGCCGGGCTCGACGCCGACGGCGCGGGCGAATTCGAGCCAGAGCGCGGGGTGGTTGCGCTCGCCGTGCTCTTCGTCCCAGAGGTTATCGAGGATGAGCTGGCGGATGTTCGCGCTCTCGGTGCGGGTGTGGATGGCGGAGAGGAAGCGGGGGAAGGCGGCTTCGAAGTGGTAGTACTGGCGGGCGTACTCCTGCATCTTGTGCATGGGGAGGGTGCCCTGCGTCCACTCGACGTAGAAGGGGTGCTTGAGCATGGATTTCGCCTCGAGGACGGCCTTGAGGCGGGCTTCGAACTGGGTGGAGACGGTGAGCATCGACATCGGGGGTACTCCGCGCTGTGGTGATTTCAGGATAGCCGGGGTGCGGCTTAGATGACGGGGAGGTCCTTCATCGCTTCGCGGACCTTCTCTTCGGGGTAGAAGTCATCGATGAGCTTGCCGGCGAGGTAGTCGTCGTAGGCCTGGAGGTCGAGGAGGCCGTGGCCGGAGAGGTTGAAGAGGATGACGCGGCTGCGGCCTTCTTCGCGGGCCTGGATGGCTTCGTCGATGGCGGCGCGGATGGCGTGCGAGCTTTCCGGCGCGGGGACGATGCCCTCGGTGCGGGCGAAGAGGGTGGCGGCTTCGAAGCAGGGATTCTGGGGATAGGCGCGGGCTTCGATGTAGCCCTGGTCGTAGAGGTGGCAGAGGAGGGGCGCCATGGCGTGGTAGCGGAGGCCGCCGGCGTGGATGCCAGGGGGCATGAAGGTGTGGCCGAGGGTGTACATCTTCAGGAGGGGCGTGAGGCCGGCGGTGTCGCCGAAGTCGTAGCGGTATTCGCCCTTCGTGAGGGAGGGGCAGGAGGCGGGCTCGACGGCGAGGAAGCGGGTGTTCGTCTTGCCGGCGAGGCGGTCCTTCATGAAGGGGAAGATGAGGCCGGCAGCGTTGGAGCCGCCGCCGGCGCAGCCGATGACGACGTCGGGGTATTCGCCGGCCATCTCCATCTGGGCGATGGCTTCCTGGCCGATGACGGTCTGGTGGAGGAGGACGTGGTTGAGGACGCTGCCGAGGGAGTACCTGGTGTCCTCGCGCAGGGCGGCGTCTTCGACGGCCTCGGAGATGGCGATGCCGAGGGAGCCGGAGTTCTCCGGGTCTTCGGCGAGGATTTTGCGGCCGGCTTCGGTATCGGGGCTGGGGCTGGGGACGACGGTGCCGCCCCAGACCTGCATGAGGGAGCGGCGGTAGGGCTTCTGGTTGTAGGAGACGCGGACCATGTAGACCTTGCATTCGATGCCGAAGAGCTGGCAGGCGAATGCGAGGGAGGAGCCCCACTGGCCGGCGCCGGTTTCGGTGGCGATGCGCTTCACCCCTTCCTGCTTGTTGTAGTAGGCCTGGGCGACGGCGGTGTTCGGCTTGTGGGAGCCGGAGGGGGAGACGCCTTCGTACTTGTAGTAGATGTGGGCAGGGGTCTGGAGGGCCTGCTCGAGGAAGGTGGCGCGGATGAGCGGGGAGGGCCGCCAGATGCTGTAGATGCGGCGGACTTCTTCGGGGATTTCGATGTAGCGCTCGGTGCTGACTTCCTGCTTGATGAGCTCCATGGGGAAGAGCGGGGCGAGCGCCTCGGGGCCGATGGGCTGGTGGGTGGCGGGGTGGAGGGGCGGGGGCGGCGGGGTGGGAAGGTCGGCCGCGATGTTGTACCAGTGGGTGGGCAGCCGGTCGTCGGTGAGGAGGAATTTGCGGGTTGCCATGGGTGATGCCCTCCGTTGGGTGCGATAGGTGCAGGCGGGGCCTGCGAAGCAAAACGACCCCTCGTCAGCCAAAGGACGAGGGGTCGCTCGCGGTGCCACCTTTGTTCCCCGGGGCTCGCGCCTGCGGGGCACTCTTCAGCCGCCGCGGGCGGGGATGCCCGCGAGGGCCCTGGCTGTGATAACGGTGCCACTCCGCCGCAACCTACTGCCCCGGGGTGCGGGGGTTGGGCTGCGGGGCTCCCGGGCCCATTCGCCTGCGGCGCTGCCGCCGGTTTTCAGCTGCCCCGGCTCTCTGGGGGCTCGCTTCGCAGGGTACTCTTCCCGTTCGTCGCCGTACGTCTTCAGTTGAGGGGCTCAAGGTAGGGCGCGCGCCGGGGGCGTGTCAATGGGCGAACGGTTCAGCGGTGCTCGGCGAGGAAGGATTCGAGCGCTTTGCGGGCCTCCGGCTCGATGAGGAGCGGGGCATGGCCGACGCCGGGGACTTCGACGAGGCGGGCGCGGGGGTTCGCCTCGAGCATCTTGCGGGCCGTCTCGGCGGAGAGGACGTCGCTCTGGGCGCCGCGGATGATGAGGATGGGGCATTCCATGGCTTTGTAGGCGTCCCACGGGTCGAGGGCGGGCGCTTTGGGCGGGGCGGTGCGGACGGCGGGGTCCATCTTCCAGACGTAGACGCCGGCATCGGAGCGGCGGACGTTGTAGCGGGCGAATTCGGCGAGCTGGTCTTCGGTGAGGTGGGCGAGCATGGGAGCGTAGTGCTCGCGGTAGTAGCGGACGACGGCTTTGAGGTCGGGGAACATCTCCGGCGCGCCCTGGACGTAGGCGAGGATGCGCTGGAGGCCGGCGGGGTCGATTTCGGGGCCGACGTCGTTGAGGACGGCGGCGGCGACGCGCTCGGGGTGGCGGGGGGCGTACTGCATGGCGATGAGGCCGCCCATCGAGGTGCCGACGAGGGCGAAGCGCTGGAGGCCGAGGGCTTCGCGGACGGCTTCGAGGTCTTCGACGTAGGTGTCGATGTTGTACTGGTCGGGCGGGCCCCACTCGGTTTCGCCGCGGCCGCGGACGTCGAGGCAGTAGACGTGGTAGCGGGCGGCGAGGACGTTGGCGATGGCGTCGAAGGTGTGCGCCTGGCCGGCGAGGCCGTGGATCATGAGGACGACCGGGGCGCCGGGGGCGCCGCGGGCGAGGAGGTGGTGGCGGAGGCCGTTGGCCTGGACGAAGATGTCGCGGACGGGGAAGACGGCGGACATGGCGTGCGCTCCCGCGGGAGGTTGGCGGGGATTATAGGGCGCGGCGGGGAAGGGTCAGAGCGGCTGGCGGCCTGCGAAGCCGGCGTCGAGCTCGTGCCACCAGCTGATGGTGGGTTCGCCGAGGAGGTAGCAGAGGTAGACGATGCGGCTGCCGCGGCGGTGGGGGAAATCGATGAGGCCGCGGGCCGGGTCTTTGAGTTCGATGCCCTGCGCTTCGAGGGCCTGGACGGCGGCGCGGACGGTGTCGCGCAGGGATTCGGCGGGGTCGACTTCTTCGCCGGTGGCGAAGGGCGCGGCGAGGTCGTGGCCGTCGGCGGTGGCGCCGCGGGCCGCGGCGGCGCGCGCAGCTTCGATGGCGCGGAGTTCGAGGTAGGCCTGCCGGAGCTGTTCGAGCACGGGGACGACGGAGGGCAGGAGGGCGCGGGCTTCTTCGAGGGTGAAGAGGCGCGGAGCGGGGCCCATCAGACGAAGAGGTGGAGGGGGATGTGGGTCGGGTGGACGGAGGCGCCGGATTCGAGTTCGTCGCGGTCGGCGAGCTCTTCGTGGACGCCGGGGCCGACGACGACGTTGCGGCCGATGCGGAGGCCCGGGGGGATGGTGGCGCGCTTGCCGATGATGGAGATGCCAGTGTTGACGATGTCGGGACGTTCGAAGTTGGGGATGTTGGGGTCGCCCGTGCCGATGATGCAGCCGGCGCCGACGTTCACTTCCTTATCGAGGATGCAGCGGTCGATGACGGCGCCGGAGCGGATGACGCAGCGGTGCTGGATGATGGATTCGCGGACGACGGCGCCGGGTTCGATGACGACGCCGGGGGAGATGACGGAGCGGTAGACCTCGCCATCGATGCGGGCGGAGGGGGAGATGAGGGATTCGGTGACGCGGGCGCTGGCGCCGAAGCGGGCGGGCGGGGGGATGGAGCCGGCGGTGCGGAGCTTGAGGTCCGGGTCTTCGAGGTCGAGCGGCGGGTTGGGCTGGAGGAGGTCCATGTGGGCGGCCCAGTAGGATTCGATGGTGCCGACATCGCGCCAGTAGTCGTGGTACTGGTAGCCGAAGACGCGGTGGGTCTGGTACATGCGGGGGATGATGTCCTTGCCGAAGTCGTGGGAGCTGGCTTCGCCGAGGTCGGCGTCGGCCTGGAGCTGTTCGACGAGGACGTCTTTGTTGAAGACGTAGATGCCCATGGAGACCCAGGAGCCGCGGGGTTCTTTGGGCTTCTCCTGGAAGTCGATGACGCGGCCGGTGGAGTCGAGTTCGAGGACGCCGAAGCGGTGGGCTTCGCTGCGGGGGACGCTATAGACGGCGACGGTGGCATCGGCGCCCTGGGAACGGTGGTAGGCGATGAGGTTGCGGTAGGAGGTGAGGTAGATGTGGTCGCCGGCGAGGATGAGGACTTCGCGGACGCGGGATTCTTCGATGACGTAGAGGTTCTGGTAGACGGCGTCGGCGGTGCCCTGGTACCAGTCGGCATCAGCTTTGCCGAGGTAGGGCTGGAGGATCTGGATGCCGCCTTCGGGGGTGTCGTAGCCCCAGGGGCGGCCGGCGCCGAGGTGGTTGAAGAGGGAGCGGGGGCGGTACTGAGTGAGGACGGCGAGCTTGGAGATATCGCTGTTGGCGCAGTTGGAGAGGACGAAATCGATGATTCGGTAGTTGCCGCCGAAGACGACGGCGGGCTTGGCGCGCTGTTCGGAGAGGATGGAGAGGCGGTCGCCCTGTCCGCCTGCGAGGATCATCGCGAGGACGTCGTTCATGGGCTGCCTCCTGCCGCCTGGCGCGCGCTCGTGGGGATGGGCTCATTCTAGACGGCGCCGCCGGCCCTCGAAACCGGGGGCCGGCGGCATGGGCGGAGAACCGGGACTAGCTGGCGCGGCGCAGCGCGGCGGCCTCGGAGCGGAGGACCATGGCGAACGCGCAATCTCGACAAATCACGGTCGCGTAGCTGGTCTTCCTGGCGCCGACGGGTTCGACGTCGGCGATGAGGATGCGCGAGTGCGCGCGGGTATGGCGCCCGCAGAGCGGGCAGGGGCTGAAGGATGTGGTGCTTCGAGTCATCTCCCTACCTCGAAACCCCGCCGAGGGGAGGATGGCAGACGGCGGGCGGCGCGGGAATCGGGTGAGATGCCTAGGCGAAACCCTGAGGGAAGCCGCTGGGGCGGGCGGGGCCTATACTCGCGGCGAGGAGGCGACGATGAGGCTGGTGCGCCTTGGGCTGGCGCAGATCGACACGATGGTCGGCGACCTGGAGGGGAACACGCGGAAGATCCGCGAGTTCCTCGGCGCGGCGCGGGCTGCGGGCTGCGACATCGCCGCGTTCCCGGAGCTGGCGGTGACGGGCTACCCGCCGGAGGACCTGCTGCTGCGGCGGGCGTTCTGCGAGGCATCGCGCGAGGCGACGGCGGCGCTGGCGGAGGCGACGCGGGGGATGGCGGCGGTGGTCGGGTTCGTCGACTGGCGGGACGACGATGCCTACAACGCGGCGGCGGTGTTCGCGGACGGGCGGTGGGTGGATACGTACGAGAAGCAGCGGCTGCCGAACTACGGAGTGTTCGATGAGGAGCGGTACTTCCGCGCGGGGCGGCGGACGGCGGTGTACCGGGCGGGGGGCGTGCGCTTCGGGGTGAGCATCTGCGAGGACATCTGGTATCCGGGCGCACCGCTCGACGCGATGGCGCTGGCCGGGGCGGAGCTGTGCGTGAACATCAACGCTTCGCCGTACCACCGGGGGAAGGCGCGGGAGCGGGAGCGGATGCTGGCGACGCGGGCGGCGGACAACGGGATTGCGGTGGCGTACCTTAACGCGGTCGGCGGGCAGGACGAGCTGGTGTTCGACGGCGCGTCGGTGGTCGTGGATGCGGAGGGGCGGGTCATCGCGCGGGGGCGGCAGTTCGCGGAAGAGCTGCTGGTGGTGGACGTCGACCTCGACGAGGTGGCGCAGCGGCGGCTGCACGACCCGCGGCGGCGGGTGGAGCTGCGGGCGCGGGACTGGGTCACGGGGGCGGTGACGGTCGACGTCGGGTTCGGGCTGGAGACGAGCCGGGAGCCCGCGCGGGCGGGCGGGCCGGTGGCGCCGCTGATGAGCGAGGAGGAGGAGGTGTGGTCGGCGCTGGTGCTGGCGACGCGGGATTACCTCGGGAAGACGGGGTTCCGGGAGGCGATCATCGGGCTTTCGGGCGGGATCGATTCGGCGGTCGTGGCGGCGGTCGCGGTCGACGCGATCGGGGCAGAGCGCGTCATCGGCGTGTCGATGCCGAGCCGGTATTCGAGCGAGCACAGCAAGGAGGATGCGCGGGAGCTGGCGGCGAACCTCGGTATCCGGTTCCTGACCATCCCGATCGAGCCGGCGCATGCGGCGATGCTGGAGATGATGGCGGAGGTGTTCGAGGGCGGCGAGCCGGGGACGGCGGAGGAGAACCTGCAGGCGCGGCAGCGCGGCAACGTGCTGATGACGATTTCGAACCGGACGGGGGCGATCGTGCTCACGACGGGGAACAAGAGCGAGATGGCGACGGGGTACGCGACGCTCTACGGGGACATGGCGGGCGGCTACGCGGTGCTGAAAGACGTGCCGAAGACGCTGGTGTACCGGCTGGCGCGGTGGCGGAATGCGCAGGCCGGGCGGCCGTGGATCCCGGAGCGTTCGATTACGAAGCCGCCGAGCGCGGAGCTGCGGCCCGGGCAGCTGGACCAGGATTCGCTGCCGCCGTACGAGGTGCTGGACCCGATCCTCGAGGCGTACGTGGAGGACGACCGGACGGTGGATGAGATCGTCGCGATGGGGTTCGAGCGGGCGACGGTGGAGCGGGTGGTGCGGATGGTGGACCGGAACGAGTACAAGCGGCGGCAGGCGGCACCGGGCGTGAAGATCACGCCGCGGGCGTTCGGGCGGGACCGGCGGCTGCCGCTGGCCGCGAAGTATCACTAGCCGGGCGGGGGCGATCACGCACGGGCGGGCTCGGGCGTGGTAGGATCGTGGGGCAAGGGCTTGTATACAATCCGCGGGTTCCGCGGCGAGGGAGTAGGCACGTGACCGAAGTCATCGCACGGGGGCTGGAGGGCGTCAACGTCACAGCGACGAAGCTGTGCCGAATCGACGGCCAGAAGGGCGAGCTGATCTACGCCGGGTACAACATCTTCGACCTGGCGGAGCACTCGACGTTCGAAGAGACGGCGTTCCTGCTGTGGAACCTGCGGCTGCCGACGAAGGCCGAGCTGGAGCAGCTGAAGGCGGACCTGCGCCGGGAGCGGCCGCTTTCGGACCTGAACTCGCGGGTGCAGCGGGAGATCGTCGGGAAAATCCGGCCGATGCGGGCGCTGGAGATCTCGGTGATCATCGCGGGGGCGCTCGACCCGAAATCGAGCGACCTTTCGCAGGAGCAGCTGAAGAAGACGGCGGCGCTGCTGACGGCGCGGATGCCAACGGTGCTGGCGAACTTCCACCGGCTGCGGCAGGGGCTGGAGCCGGTGCCGCCGCGGGACGACCTCGGGCATGCGGCGAACTTCCTCTGGATGCTGAAGGGCGAGGAGCCGAACGAGCTCGAGGCGCGGGTCTTCGACGTGGCGATGATCCTGCACGCCGAGCACGAGATGAACGCCTCGACGTTCTCGGCGCTGGTGACGGCTTCGACGCTGAGCGACATGTACTCGGCGATCGCGTCGGCGATCGGGACGCTGAAGGGGCCGCTGCACGGCGGCGCGAACGAGGCGGTCTACCGGACGCTCGAGGCGATCGGGACAGAGGAGAACATCCCGGCGTACGTGGACGACCTGCTGGCGCGGGGCGAGCGGGTGATGGGCATCGGCCACCGGGTGTACAAGACGACGGACCCGCGGGCGATCATCCTCGAGCAGCTCGGGCACAAGCTGGCGGAGACGTCGCCGGACCGGAAGTACTTCGACCTCTCGCTGAAGCTGCGGGACTACCTCGCGAAGAAGCTGGAGGGGAAGCCGCTCTACCCGAACGTCGACTTCTTCAGCGCGTCGGTCTACAAGATGCTGGGCATTCCGAGCGACCTGTACACGCCGATTTTCGCGATGTCGCGCATCGCGGGCTGGACGGCGCACCTGCTGGAGCAGTACGCGGACAACCGGCTGGTGCGGCCGAACGCGCTGTACGAAGGCGCGGACCTGCGGCCGTACGTACCGCTCGAGCAGCGGTAGCGCGGGCCTGCGGGAGCACGCTGGGGACGACGGGGCCGGTCCAAATGGACCGGCCCCGTTTTCCGTGCGCCGGGTGGGACGGGCCGAATCAGGATTCGCGCTGGAGGCGCTGGCGGTAGCCTTCGTCGCCTTCGAGGCGGCGGAGTTCGGCCTCGCGGGCTTCGCGCTCGAGGCGGGCTTCGCGCTCTTCGGGGGTCTCGGTCACGAGGGCGCCGTGTTCGTCGACGGTGACGGCGGCTTCGAGGAGGTCGCCGATGACAGCGTAGTGGCGGCCGCCGATGTAGGTGAGGGGGGACTTTTCGCGGGACTGGAGGAGCCAGCGGCCGGCGTAGGCTTCATCGTCGGCCTGGACTTTGACGGGGTCGGCGACGAAGAGGGTGTGGTCGCCGATTTTGATGGCGTCTTCGACGAGGCATTCGATCCAGGCGAGGCAGCCTTCGATGAGGGGCGCGTCGATGAGGAGGGGGCGGAACGTTTCGAGGCCGGCGGCCTCGAGCTTGTTCGTTTCGAGGCCGGAGAGGGACCCGAGGAAGGCGGTGTGCTTGAGGAGGGCCGGCCCCGGGATGTTGATGGCGAAGGCACCGCTGAAGCGGATCATGGCGGCGGTGTGGCGCTCGGGGGCGATGGCGGCGCCGATGCGGGGCGGGTCGATGGAGAGGGGCGTCATCCAGGCGACGGGGGCGGCGTTGACGTTGCCGCGCCAGGCGGTGGTGATGATGCCGACGGGGCCGGGGTTGAGGAGGCGGCGGGCATCGGCGGGGTCACAGAGGCGGCGCATCGGAGAGCCTCGGGATGGTGTCCGGTGAAATGGAACAGCCGGGCTGCTGGAGCCCGGCTGCTGCGGCAGCGCGGATCGCGCGGAGGTCAGTGGCGGCCGGCGCCGTTGCTGGACATGCGGCGCCAGCGGAGGAAGTTCCAGTACTGGAGCAGCTCGGGGAGGTCCTCCGGATGCCGCTCGAGCTCCTGGATGAGGTTGGCGATTTCGCTGTCCTTGACGTAGAGCATTTCGCCGTCGTCGCCGAGGAAGTAGTGGAGCGGGCGGTTGAGGATGCGGGCGACGTTGAGGAGCATATCGATGCCGACGGAGCGCTGGCCGGCTTCGTAGAGGGAGATGGCGCTCTGGGTGGTGTTGAGAGCCTGGGCGAGCTGGCCCTGGCTCATGCCGGCATCGCGGCGGGCGGCGCGGATGCGGCTGCCCAGTGAGGCGGACACGGGGGGCTTACCGGTTTCGGTCGGGGTTCTCATCATGCCTGCGGGACTCCGTGTAGGGACGGTGAGATTGGGGGCGCCGCGGACGCTGGCCGAGGCGATTGCAAAGACAAGTTAGCCACCGGCTACCTACTGGTCAATCGCAGGTATGAGGTTGCGCAATTGGGCCGTGTGATGGTATCGGAGGCGGAATAGGGCGTTAGCGCGGGGCTGCCTATACTGGGCGTATGTCGGACGAGCTGGCGATCGAACTGGCGTCATCGAGCGAAGAGGAGACGCGGGCGCTCGGCGAACGGCTGGGGCGGGAGCTCCGGCGGGGCGACGTCGTGCTGCTCAGCGGCGACCTCGGCAGCGGCAAGACGTGCCTGACGCAGGGGATCGGGCGGGGGCTGGGCTGCCGCGGGCAGGTGAACAGCCCGTCGTTCGTGCTGATGAACGAGTACGCCGGGCGGGAAGTGCTGTACCACGTGGACCTCTACCGGATCGAGGACGTGGAGGAGCTGGACGAGCTCGGGCTGTGGGACTATGCGGAGAAGGGCGTGCTGGTGATCGAGTGGCCGGAGCGCGGGGCGGAGCTGCTGCCCGGGGACGGCCTGATCGTGGAGCTGCGGCCGGGCGAGCAGGGGCCGCGGACGCGGCGGCTGCGGTTCATCGCGCGGGGCGCGCGCGGGCGAGAACTCGTCGAGGCGCTCAGGGCAGCGTGAGCGCGATCCTCGTCATCGACACGGCATCGGACCGGTTCGCCGTCGGCGTGGACCGCGACGGCGAGCGCGCGGTCACGGTTGCGGAGGAGGAGCGGACGCACACGACCGGGCTGCTCTCGGCGATCGAAGCGCTGTTGGGCGGCGAGCGGCCGGCGGGCATCATCATCGTGACCGGCCCAGGCTCGTACGCCGGGCTGCGCGTGGGGATTGCAACCGCGCAGGGGCTCTCGCTGGCGACGGGGGCGCCGCTCTTCGGGGTGCGGACGTTCGAGGCGGTCGCCCTGGCTGCCGGCAAGGAGGCCGTGACGGCGATCCACCCGGCGGGGCGGGGCGAATTCGGGCTGCAGCGGTGGGCCGGCGGAAGACCGGCGGGCGACATCGTGCTGACGGGCGAGCTGCCGGCGGGCGAGCTGCTGGCGGGAGAGGGCGCCGGGGCGCGGGGGGGCATCGAAATCGGACCGCGCGAACGGGCGGCGGCGCTGCTGGAGCGGCTGGCCCCAGCGGCCCGGGAAGGCCGGCTGCAGGCGGGCGCGGAGCCGTACTACCTGCGCGAACCGGCCATCACGATCTCCCGGCGGCAGCGCGCGGCCGGGTAGCGAGGAGGAACGCTTGGAATCGACGGAGCGCACACTGTTCCTGGTGAAGCCCGATGCGATGCAGCGGGGGCTCGCCGGGGAGATCATCGCGCGGCTGGAGCGCCGCGGGCTGAAGATCGTCGGGATGAAGCTGCTGCGGGTGACGCGGGAGCTGGCGGAGCGGCACTACGCCGAGCACGTGGGAAAGCCGTTCTTCCCGGGGCTGGTGGAGTTCATCACGAGCGCGCCGGTCATCGCCATCGCGTGGGAGGGGAAGGACGCGATCCGGGTGGTGCGCGCGACGATCGGGGCGACGAACCCGGTAGAGGCAGCGCCGGGGACGGTGCGGGCCGACTTTGGGATCGACAAGGGGCGGAACCTGGTCCACGCGAGCGACGGCCCGGAGAGCGCGGCGCGGGAGCTGGCGCTCTTCTTCGAACCGGGCGAGCTGGTGAGCTGGGACCGGGATGGCGACCGGTGGGTCGCTGAGTAGCGGCGGCGCGCCCGCCGTCGCGGTGTTCTGCGGTTCGCGGTCGGGCGCGCGCCGGCTCTACCTCCAAGCGGCGCGGGAGACGGGGCGGCTGCTCGCCGCGCGCGGGGTGACGGTGGTCTACGGCGGGGCGACGGTCGGGTTGATGGGGGCGCTCGCGGATGCGTGCCTCGCGGCCGGCGGGCGCGTGGTCGGCGTCATCCCGCGGCTGCTCGTCGACCTCGAGCTGGCGCACTCGGGCGTCACGGAGCTGCACGTCGTGGAGACGATGGCTGAGCGGAAGGCGCTGATGGCCGGGCTGGCGCAGGGGTTCCTCGCGCTGCCGGGAGCGTACGGGACGCTGGACGAGGCGTTCGAGATGGTGACGTGGCGGCAGCTGGGCTTGCACGCCGGGCCGCTCGTGTTCGCGAACGTGGGCGGCTACTTCGACGGGCTGAAGGCGTTCCTCGACCGGGCGGAGGAGGACGGGCTGCTGAGCCGGGAGAACCGCCGGCTGGCGGCGTTCGAGCCGGGGGTCGAAGGGGCGGTGGAGCGGCTGCTCGAGCTGATCGCGGGCTAGCGCCGGAGGAAGTGTTCGACCATGCGGGCGGCGAATTCGACGCCGAGCGGCAGCGCGTCTTCATCGATGACGAAGCCCGGGTCGTGGTGGCGGCCGGCGATGCCCTTCCGTTCGTTGCGGGCGCCGAGCCAGAAGTAGCAGCCGGGGCGGGCTTCGAGGAAGACGGACATGTCTTCGGCGCCCATCGTGGGGACGCCGATGACGCGGCCGGGGCCGAAGTACGCGCGGGCGAGCTCGAGCACCTCGGCGGTGACAGCCGGGTCGTTGACGAGCGGCGGGCAGGAGGTCTCGTGGCGGAGTTCGAAGGTGGCGCCGAAGGCCGCGCAGACGCCGGCGAGGATCTCTTCGGTGCGGCGGAGCATGAGGTCGCGGACGGCAGCGGAGTAGGAGCGGATGGTGCCGGACATGACGGCGGATTCGGCGATGACGTTGCCGCGGAAGCCGCCCTGGATTTTGCCGATGGTGAGGACGGCCTGTTCGGACGGGGGCAGGGAGCGGCTGACGACGGTCTGGAGGGCGGTGACAGCGTGGGCGGCGACGACGATGGCATCGACGGCCTGGTGGGGCGCGGCGGCGTGGCCGCCCCGGCCCGTGATTTCGATGCGGAGCGCGGTCGGCGCGGCGAAGAAGGGGCCGGGCGCGAGGTTGATGGCCCCGATGGGGATATCGGCGCTGATGTGGAGGCCGAGCGCGACGTCGACGCGGGGGTTCTCGAGGACGCCGTCAGCGATGCAGGCAGCCGCGCCGCCGGCGGCCTCTTCGGCGGGCTGGAAGACGAAGCGGATGGCGCCCGGGAGGTCGGCGCGGTGCTGCTGCGCCCAGGCGGCGAGGCCGAGGGCGATGGCCATGTGGGTATCGTGGCCGCAGGCGTGCATGACGCCCTCGTTGACCGAAGCGAAGGGGAGGCCGCTCTTCTCGGGGACGGGGAGGGCGTCGATGTCAGCGCGCCAGAGGACGCAGGGACCGGGCCGAGCGCCTTCGACGAGGGCCGTGGCGCCGGTCCGGGCGATGGGCCGGACGTCGGCGAGGCCGAGCTCCGACAGGCGCTGGAGCAGGTAGCGCTGGGTCTCGTGCTCCTGCCACGAGAGTTCGGGGTGCTGGTGGAGATGGCGGCGGTCGGCGATGAGCTGGCTGGTGAGGGCGCGGACGGCTGGGCGAACGGGCGGAAGCTCGGGGCTGGCCATGGCGGGAGCTTAGCAGGAAGGCGGGCTCAGCGGCCGGCAGCGGCCGAACCTTCCGGGGAGGGTGCGCGGGAGAGGGGAAGCCGGATGACGCCCTGGACGAGGAGGACGCCCGCGAGGACGACGGCGAGGCCGGCGAGGAGGTTCCAGCCGAGCGGTTCGCCGAGGATGGCCCAGCCGAACATGACGCCCCACGGCGGGATGAGATAGGTGACGAGCGTGGAGCGGACGGCGCCGATCTGCTGGATGAGGCCCATGTAGAGCACGACGGCGACGCCCGAACCGAGCACGCCGAGGGCGGCAGCGGAGCCGAGGACGCCGGCGCCCCAGGCGGCGCCAGAGAAGCCGCCGGTGGCGAGGGCGGGCGGCGCGAGCGCCGCGGCGGCGGCCGCGACCTGCCCGAAGGCGACGAGTGCCGGCGGGAGGCCGCCGAGGGTGCGGCGGATGACGATGGCGGAGGAGGAGTAGCTGAGGGTGGAGAGGAGCATGAGGCTCACGCCGAGGGCTTCGCCGGAGAGGTGCGCGAGCGAGGCGGGCCCGGCGAGGAGGACGATGCCCGTGAAGCCGAAGGCGAGGCCGAGGGATTTCTGGAGGGTGAGCGGCTCATCGCGGAGGAAGGCGACGGCGAGGACGGCGGCCCAGAGCGGCGCGGTGGCGTTCGCGATGGAGGCCATGCCGCTCGAGATGTGGTGCTCGGCGACAGCGACGAGCGTCCACGGGAGGGCGAAGTTGGTCAGGCCGAGCGCCGCGAGGAGCGCGGCCTGGCGGGGCGTCGGCCGGACGGTGCGGGCCGCGGCGAAAGCGAACGGCGCGAGGGCCGCGGCACCGAGGAGGGTGCGGAGGCTGGCGACGGCGAGCGGTTCGAGCCCGGCATCGAGCTGGACCTTGATGAAGAGGAACGAGGCTCCCCACGTGACGGAGAGCAGGAAGAGGATGAACAGGTGGCGGCTGGACATCGATGCGGCGGGCTCACCTTCGAGGGTAGGGCACGGCCGCGGGAGAGGACAGGGCCGGTTTCAGGCGAGGTTCCGCTGGAGGTGGTCGGTCGCTTCGAGGAGTGCGAGCCATTCGGGTGCCGTCAGCGGCTCGCCGGTGAACCCGGGGCACTGCTCGTGGCCGAGCAGGAGCGGGACGACGGGGCCGGCGGCGGCTGCGGCGGCGAGCGGGGGCGGGTCGGCGTAGACGGGGCGGGCGGTTTCGAGGTTCCAGTAGACGACGAAGTGGGGGTAGAGGCGGCAGGCAGTCGGCCGGGCTTCGTAGGCGCCGCAGCGGTGGCGGGGCTGGAGGAAGCGGCAGCGGCCGTCGTCGCGGGCGAGCAGGTAGGGCTGCGCGAGGGGGAGCCGGATCGGTTCGCCGTTTTCGAGCTCGAGGAACTGGACGGGCGCGAGGCCGGAGACGCGCGCGAAGTGGTCGACGTCGCGGTCGTGCATGGCGACGGAGAAGACGCGGCAGCAGGCGGCCTCGCAGTCATCGACCTTGCAGACGAACGCGGGGGCGCCGGGGAGGATGAGGTGGTAGGCGCCGAAGCGCGGGGCCGCATCGGCCCAGGCGCGGGCCATGCGTTCGGCGAGGGCGCCGGGGTCGATGGATGCGAGGGAGCCCGGGGAGGCCATGGGATGATGGTACGGCGGCGCGCCGCGGGGCGCTTCGGATTGCTCCAGCGGGGCGCTGGCCGTATCCTTTCGGCTTCGCCGGGCGGGTAGAAAGCGACGGAAGATGACGAACGAAACGAACCTCGACGAGATGACGCCCGAGGAGCGGGCGAAGCTGAAGAAGCAACTGACGGAGCAGGCGGTCAAGCTGGCGGTGAACGGGCGCTGGCAGGAGGCCGTGCAGGTCAACCGGGAATACACGCGGCTCTTCGCGAACGAAGCGGAGGGGTACAACCGGCTCGGGAAGGCGCTGAGCGAGCTGGGGCAGGTGCAGGACGCGCTGGACGCCTACCAGAAGGCGCTCGACCTGGACCCAACGAACCAGATCGCGCGGCGGAACATCGACCGGCTGGCGGCGCTGCGCGATGCGCCGGTGAGCGCGCCGCCGACGCAGGTCGATACGCGGCTGTTCGTCGAAGAGACGGGCAGCGCGGCGGTGGCGTCGCTGCAGGCGGTAGACCCGAAGGTCGCGGCGGTGCTGGACGCGGGCGACATCGTGCAGCTCGAAGTGCAGGGGAACGCGGTGAACGTGCTGACGGTGCGCGGGGAGTACGTGGGGATGATCGAGCCGCGCATCGGGCTGCGGCTGGCGCGGATGATGAAGGCGGGGAACCGGTACAGCGCGGCGATGGTGAGCACCGGCGAGCAGCCGAAGGTCATCCTGCGGGAGACGTTCAAGCACCCGTCGATGATCGACAAGGTGAGCTTCCCGCAATCGCGGCTTTCGGAGATCCGGGCGTACACGCGGCGCGGCCTGCTCCGGCGGGACGAGGACGAGGAGTGGGGGTACGACGAAGACGAGGAGCTGGAAGAGGAGACGGAAGAGGGCTGGAGCGAGACCGGCGAGGACATCGAATCCACCCCGGACGTGGACGTCGAGGCGGAGGACGAGAGCTACGAGTAGTGGCTCCCTCAGGTCGCGGCAAAGCGGCGGTTGCGGGCACGACCGCCGGGGCCGCACGCTACGTGCGACCCTTCCCATGAGGAGATGACAGCATGATTTCGAAGCAGGAACTGGCCGAGGGCATCCGGTTCGCTGGCCGGCGGGCGGCGGCTGCCGCGGAACGGACGAAGGACTGGGACTACCAGCTGGGCCACCAGTGGACGAGCGGGGACGCGTACCGGCACATCGCCGCGGTGGCCGGGGCGGCGCCGCGGCTCTACCCGCTGCTCGGCGCGGGCGTGCTGGACGCCGTGACGGGCGCGGCAGCGGCGCAGAACAACGCGGCGGCGATCGCGGCGCTGAAGGAGAAGAGCCGGGAGGAGGTCATCCAGGCGATCCTCGATGGGCAGGAAGCCTCGGCGAAGTTCGTGGAGGGGCTGGACGAGGCGGACCTGGCCACGGTCGTGAAGCTGGGCGGCTACGAGATGGAGAAGGCCGAGCTAGTCGCCCAGATCTGGATCCACCACCCGATTGCGCACGCGTACGAGGCGAGCGCGCGCTGGCCGATTACCTGACGCGACCTCGAAGGACCACGCGACGCTGCGGGGCGCGCCGAACGGACGGCGCGCCCCGTGCGTTTCGGCGTAGACTTCGCCCATCGCACATCGATGGAGGACGCACCCATGCAGGTTTCGCCGGTGCCGACGCTGGACCCGGAGATCAACCAGATCCGGGAGGCGACGGCGAACATCGTCAACCGGTACATCATCCCGAACGAGGACCGGCTGGGGGACTACCGGAACCCGGAGACCCAGCGGCTCCGCCACGAGATCCAGGAGCACGTGAAGGCGGCCGGGCTGTGGGCGCCGCACCTGCCGAAGGAGTACGGCGGGATGGGGATAGGGTTCATGAAGCACGCCTACATGAACGAGATCCTGGCCTGGAGCCCGTATTCGAACCCGCTCTTCGGGGTGGTGGCGCCGGATTCGGGCAACCAGACCATCCTGCTGAAGTACGGGACGGAGGAGCAGAAGAAGAAGTGGCTCGAGCCGCTCATCCGGGGCGAAATCCGGTCGTGCTTTTCGATGACGGAGCCGGACGCTCCGGGTTCGGACCCGTACGCGATCCAGACGCGGGCCGTGCGCGATGGCGATGAGTGGGTGATCAACGGGCGGAAGTGGTTCACCTCGGGCGCCGACGGTGCGGCCTTCGCGATCGTGATGTGCCGGACGGAGGAGCCGGACGGTGCGGGCGGCCAGAAGGAGAAGATGACGCAGATCATCGTGCCGACGGATACGCCGGGCTTCCGCATCGTCCGGAAGATCAAGGTCTGGGGCATCGAATCGAACCACTGCGAGGTGGAGTACCGGAACGTCCGGGTGCCGGTGACGAACCAGCTCGGCCGGACGGGGAGCGGCCACCAGGCGGCGCAGGACCGGCTGGGCGCTGGCCGGGTGTTCCACTGCATGAACAGCGTAGGCCAGATGTGGCGGGCGTTCGACCTGATGGTGCGGCGCTCGATGGACCGGCAGGTGCGCGGCGGGAAGCTGGAGACGAAGCAGTTCATCCAGGGGTTCATCGCCGATTCGTACATCGACATCGTGACGGCGCGGCTGATGACGATTCACACGGCGGAAGTGATCGACAGCGGGCTGGACCCGCGGACGCTCATCTCGGGGCTGAAGGTGTACGTGCCGGCGGCACACGAGCGCGTGGTGGACCGGGCCATCCAGGTGCACGGGGCGATGGGCGTCTCGGGCGATACGCCGCTGGCGGGGATGTATACGGGGGCGCGGACGCTGCGGATCGCGGACGGGCCGGACGAGGTGCACCGGATCCTGATCGCGAAGAACGTGCTCAAGGTGTACCACGACGGCGCGAGCTGGGACTTCGGCGTGGCCTGAGGCCCCGCCGGTCAGCGCAGACTGTCGAGGCCCCGGCGCGCGTCGCCGGGGCCTTCGACTGCCGGTCAGCCGTCGCCGGGTTCGAGGATGTAGGTGCAGGTGGCGTCGCCACCGGGCCGGAACGTGCCGCGGGCGACCCGGAGGCCGTCGAAGGCGGCGGCGAGGCAGCGGGCTTCGGCCTCGCAGAGGAGGCCGCGCCGGCGGGCGGCGTCGGCGATGGGGCAGTGGTGGAGCGTGATGGCGATGCCGGCGGGCGTCTCGCGGACCTCCGGGAGGTAGCCGGCCTCTTCGAAGACGGCGACGGCGCCGCGGAGGGGTGAACCGCGGCCGTGGGCTTCGAAGGCGGGCCGGTAGCGGCTGATGGTGCCTTCGACGAGGCGGCGGAGCAGGCGTTCGCGAACGTCCGGGGCTTCCTGTTCGATGGCCTCGAGGAGGGTATCGAGGGCTTCGTGGTCGAGTTTCGGGAAGAGGGCTTCGCCGGCGGCGGTGAGGAGGTAGCGGTGACGGGGCCGGCCGGGACCGTGACGCAGCGGCGCGTGGGCGACGAGGCCCTGCGCTTCGAGCGACTGGAGGTGCTGGCGGGCGGCGCCGACGGAGAGGAAGCAGTGGGCGGCGGCCTCTTCGGCGGTCGCGCCGCCGAGGCGGCGGAGCGCGACGAGGAGCGCGCGGCGGGTCGGGTCGAGGAGGTCGAGGCAGGTGATCGGGGGCATGGATGCGGAAGTGTGAAGGACGCTGCGCTGATCGTTGAAGGGGCAAACGTAGCTTAGCGGATACTCAAGAGCTTTTTGGCGCGCGAAGAGCGCGGAATGGCAAGTCTTACGCTGGCATGCAATGTTGTCGCGCGAAGCATCTTCGACATCACGGCGAAATGTTGGACGGCGCGCCGGCGGGGGAGGCGCGACAATGGAGAGGTGGCCGGGGAGCTCGAGGCGCGGGTGAAGGAGGTCTGCCGCGAGGCAGGGTTCCCGCTCGCCGGGATCGCGCGGGCTGAGCCGGCGGCGGGGGCCCGGGCGGCGGCGCTCCGCGGGCTGGAGGCCGGGCTGTTCGGCGAGATGCGGTGGATGGACGCGGACTGGGTTGAGCGGGCGACCGACCCGGGGCGGTTCCTCGCGGGGGCGCGGAGCCTGGTGGTCGTCGCGCTGCCGGCGCGGGGGCCGGACCCGGCGCCGCCGGGGGATGGGGAGGCGCGGGGCATCGTCGCCCGGTACGCGCGAGGGCGGGATTACCACCGGGTGTTCGAATCGCGCCTGCGGAAGGTAGTGCGGCGGCTGCGCGAGGAGTTCGGCTGCGAGGCGCGGGCGACGGTGGACTACGGGCCGCTGCTCGAGCGGCCGTACGCGGCGGCGGCCGGGCTGGGCTGGCTGGGGAAGTCGACGATGCTGCTGGCGCCCGGGTTCGGGCCGTGGGTGCTGCTGGGGGTGCTCGCGACGACGCTGGAGCTGGATCCGGACCCGCCGCTGAAGAAGACGTGCGGCGCCTGCCGGCGGTGCATCGCGGCCTGCCCGACGGGGGCGATCGCGGAGGACGGCGGCACGGTCGATGCGCGGCGCTGCATCAGCTACCTGACGATCGAGCTGCGGGGGCCGGTCCCGCGGGAGCTGCGGGCCGAGATGGGCGCGCGGGTGTTCGGCTGCGACGACTGCCTCGACGCGTGCCCGGTCGGGGCCGGGCGGTGGGAGGCAGACCCGGAGCTGGCGGCGGCGGACGCCGACCGGGCCTGGCCGGCGCTTCGCCAGTTCATCGAGATGGACCAGGCGGCGTTCGAAGCGCGCTACCGGGGGACCGCGCTGATGCGGGCGAAGCGGGAGGGGATGGCGCGGAACGCGTGCATCGCGCTCGGGAACGCGGGCGGACCGGGCGACGTGCCGGTGCTCGCGCGGGCGCTGGAGGACCCGTCAGCGCTCGTGCGGGGGCACGCGGCGTGGGCGCTGGGGCGGCTCGGGGCGAGGACGGGCGCGGCGGTGCGCGAGCTGCTCGCAGCCCGGCTGGGCGTCGAGGAGGAGGCGTGGGTGCGGGAGGAGATCGCGCTGGCGCTGGCGGAGGCTGACGCGGAAACGGGGAGCGGGTAGGCTATCGGCGCGAAGTTTCGGCCCCGCGGCTGCGGGGGAAAGGAGTCGAGACCGATGGGAGAGATGGTGACCTTCGCCGCCAATGGCGGGACGTGCGGCGGCTACCTTGCGAAGCCGGCCTCGGGGTCCGGCAAGGGCGTCATCGTGATCCAGGAGTGGTGGGGGCTCAACGACAACATCAAAGGCATCGCGGACCGGTTCGCGAACGAGGGGTTCGTCGCGCTGGCGCCGGACCTGTACCACGGCGTGGTGACGAAAGAGCCGGACGAGGCCGGCAAGCTGCTGATGGCGCTGAACATCCAGCGGGCGGAGGCGGACCTGAAGGGTGCGGTGGCCTACCTGAAAGAGCTGACCGGCGGGCCGGTCGGCACGGTCGGGTTCTGCATGGGCGGCGCGCTCTCGCTGTTCGCGGCGTGCAACAGCGACGGCGACGTGGGCGCGTGCGTCGATTTCTACGGCGGCCATCCGATGGTGAAGTACAACTGGGACGGGCTGACGGCGCCGGTGCTGGGCATCTGGGCGGAGCACGACGACTTCGTGAACCCGAACATCCCGACCTACAAGGCGGAGCTGGAGAAGCGGGGCATCACGCACGAGTTCATCACGTACCCCGGGACGCAGCACGCGTTCTTCAACGATGAGCACCCCGAGCCGCAGTACAACCCGGCGGCGGCGAAGGATGCGTGGGAGAAGACGCTCGCCTGGTTCCGGAAGTACCTCTAGGCGGCGGATTCGACGGCAGGCGGCCCCGGCGGATGCGCCGGGGCCGTTTCGTGAGCAGCGATGGAGGTTCGGACGATGGGTTCGCTGGAGGGCAAGGTCGCGATCGTCACGGGCGGCGCTTCGGGCATCGGGAAGGCGATCGTGGTGGCGTTCGTCCGGGAAGGGGCGCGAGTCATCGTGGGCGATGTCGACCCGGCGGGCATCGGGCGGCTCATCGGGGAGCTGGGGCACAACCAGGTCGACGGGGCGGAGGTGGACGTGCGGGACGAGGCGGCGGTGGAGCGGATGGTCGCGCAGGCGGTGCGGCGGTTCGGGCGGCTGGACATCGCGGTGAACAACGCCGGCGTGGGCGGGTTCTCGCCGATCCAGGCGTACCCGCTGCCGGACTGGGAGCGGGTCATCGGGATTTCGCTGACAGGGACGTTCCTGTGCATAAAGCACGAGGCGGCGCAGCTGATCGCGCAGGGGCAGGGCGGCAGCATCATCAACATCGCGAGCCTGAATGCGATCCAGCCGACGGAGGGGTTCGCGGCCTACTGCGCGGCGAAGGCAGGGGTGGCGATGCTGACGAAGGTGGCGGCGCTGGAGCTGGGCCGGCACGGGATCCGGGTGAACGCGATCGGGCCGGGGCTCATCCATACGCCGGCGACGGCGCCGATGACGGCGGTGCCGGGGCTGGAGGCCGCCTTCATCGCGGAGACGGCGCTGGGGCGGGCCGGTGAGCCGGAGGACGTAGCCGGGCTGGCGCTCTACCTGGCGTCGGATGTGTCGTCGCTGATGACCGGGCAGACGCTGTACATCGACGGCGGAGCGAGCCTGAAAAAGTACCCGGAGCTGTTCTCGTTCTTCGGCGCGGCGTCAGGCGGGGGCTGAGCCGGGGGCCGCGGCGCCGGGTTCGGCGGGGTCGCCGGGTTTGCAGAAGACGCGGTCGACGATCTCCATCCACTGCTGGTGGGCAACTTCCCAGGGGAAGTCGGGGTCGTCGGTGTGGGGAGGGTCGTAGCGGACCTGGTCCCAGTAGCCGTCGCGGGGGAAGGGGCGGGCGAAGCGGTCGGCGAGTTCGCGGGCTTCGGGGGAGATTTCGACCGTATCGGCGACGTCGGCGACGGGCGGCGGGTGGCGCACGACGGGCGAGCCGTTGCCGGGGAGGAACGGGCGGTAGGCGGCGGCGCCGAGGAGGCCGGAGACCGGGCGCGTATCCATCGTATGCTCCCGCCCCTGCGCGAAGCGGAGGGGCTTCGATCAGGTTTTCGCCCTAGGGGGAAACCCCTACGGGTGCATCTCGGGGGAAGGGAGGTTGCAGGCGCGGGGACGGCTCAGCCGGCGTATTCGAGGAGCTGCATCGCGACGCCGCCGAGCTCGGCGGCAGGGATGGTGGTCCGGCGGGTGCCGGGGATGACGCCGGGCGACGGCGGCGGGCAGGTGAAGCCGCGCTCACGGGCGAGGTCGGCCGCGGCTTCGAGCGGGCCGGCGACCTCCCAGGCGGCGACGGGCAGGAGCGCGGCAGGGCGGCCGGCGAGCGGGCTGGCATCGCCGGCGGGGGCGAGGAGTTCGATCACGGCATCGCCGCAGCGGAGCTGGCGGATGACCATGCCGGGGGCGGTGATTTCGCCGGCGACGACGAGGCCGAGGAGGTCGACCCATGCGCGGGTCGCGGCGTCGAGGTCGGGGGCGAGGACCGCGAGGTGGTCGAGCCGGGCAAGCGGGAAGCGGTGGTCGAAGCGCCCGAGGCCGCGGGAGCGTTCGAAGCGGGCCTCGAGGCCGCCGGGGTAGTCGACGAGGAGGACGGGGAAGGGGATGGCGGAGAGGCCGGCCGCGAGGGCGGCATCGACGAGGAGGCGCCCGTCCTCGGCGCGGACGCCGGCGCGGTCGATGGCGGCGCCGGCGGAGGCGAGCGGCGCGAGGGCGGCTTCGAGCGGGCGGTCGACCGTGAACGCGATGGCCGCGAGGCCGCCGCCGTGGGCGGCGATGTCGGCGTAGACGGCGCGCGAGGCGGGGAGGGCGGCCGGGGCTTCGACGGTGAGGAGTTCGAGGTAGACGAAATCGGCGGCGGAGCGGCCGATGAAGGCGGCGCGGTTGGCGGTGCCGCGGCCGGTGTGGACGGTGCGCGGCGTGAGCGCGAGGCCGAGCCGTTCGTACGCTTCGGCGGCGTCGAGGGAGGGGACGGGGGCGACGAGGTGGTCGATGCGCTGGAGCATTCGGGGCAGTTTACCGGCGGAGTTGGTCCGGGGCGCGGGCGTCGGGGAAACTGAAAGGGCCGGCCGCGCGTTGTGACCGGCGCAGGAGGTCCGATGACCCGGGCGACGGCTTCGCGCGCGGAACGTTCGGCGGTGCTCACGGGCGACCCGCTCTGGTACAAGGACGCGGTCATCTACGAGCTGCACGTGCGGG
Source organism: Tepidiforma sp. (assembly GCF_026419595.1). NCBI lineage: Bacteria > Bacillati > Chloroflexota > Tepidiformia > Tepidiformales > Tepidiformaceae > Tepidiforma > Tepidiforma sp. The sequence continues at coordinate 93,636 of NZ_JANZZD010000006.1, forward strand.
CGTTCCACGACGGGAACGGCGACGGCGTCGGGGATTTCGCGGGCCTGACGGCGAAGCTGGACTACCTGCAGGAGCTGGGCGTGACGGCGGTCTGGCTGCTGCCGTTCTACGAATCGCCGCTGCGGGACGACGGGTACGACATCGCCGACTACCGGAAGATACACCCGGCCTACGGGACGCTGGCAGAGTTCAAGACGTTCCTGCGGGAGGCGCACGCGCGGGGGCTGCGGGTGATTACCGAGCTGGTCGTCAACCACACGAGCGACCAGCACCCGTGGTTCCAGCGGGCGCGGCGGGCGCCGAAGGGGAGCGCCTACCGCAACTATTATGTCTGGAGCGACACGGCGGCGGAGTACGCGGACGCGCGGATCATCTTCAAGGATTTCGAGCGGTCGAACTGGACGTGGGACCCGGTGGCGGGGCAGTACTACTGGCACCGCTTCTATTCGCACCAGCCGGATTTGAACTTCGAGAACCCGCGGGTGCGGCGGGAGATCATGGACGTGGCGGACTTCTGGCTCGAGCTGGGGGTGGACGGGTTCCGGCTGGACGCGGTGCCGTACCTGTTCGAAGCGGAGGGGACGACCTGCGAGAACCTGCCGCCGACGCACGCCTTCCTGAAGGAGCTGCGGGCGCACGTCGATGCGAAGTTCCCCGGGCGGATGCTGCTGGCGGAGGCGAACCAGTGGCCGGAGGACGCGGTGGCGTACTTCGGGAACGGGGACGAGTGCCACATGGCGTTCCACTTCCCGCTGATGCCGCGGCTGTTCATGTCGGTGCGGATGGAGGACCGGTTCCCGACGACGGAGATCCTGGAGCAGACGCCGCCGATCCCGGAGACGTGCCAGTGGGCGCTGTTCCTGCGGAACCACGACGAACTGACGCTCGAGATGGTGACGGACGAAGAGCGGGACTACATGTACCGGGTGTACGCGGCGGAGGACCGGGCGCGGGTGAACCTCGGCATCCGGCGGCGGCTGGCGCCGCTGCTGGCGAACAACCGGCGGCTCATCGAGCTGCTCAACGCGCTGCTGTTTTCGCTGAACGGGACGCCGGTGATCTACTACGGCGACGAAATCGGGATGGGAGACAACATCTACCTCGGCGACCGGGACAGCGTGCGGACGCCGATGCAGTGGAGCGCGGACCGGAACGCGGGGTTCTCGCGGGCGAACCCGCAGAAGCTGTACCTGCCGGTGATCATCGACCCGGAGTACCACTACGAATCGGTGAACGTGGATGCGCAGCAGGCGAACCCGTCATCGCTGCTGTGGTGGATGCGGCGGCTGATCGGGCTGCGGCGGCGGCACCCGGCGTTCGCGCGGGGGAGCCTGCAGTTCGTGGAGTGCGACAACCACCGGGTGCTGGCGTTCGTGCGGGAGTACGCGGGGGAGCGGCTGCTGGTGGTGGCGAACCTGTCGCGGTTCGCGCAGGCGGCGCACCTGTCGCTCGGGGCGTACGCAGGGACGGAGCCGGTGGAGCTGTTCGGCAACGGGCGGTTCCCCCGGGTGGGGAGCGAGCCGTACTTCCTCTCGCTGGGGCCGCACTCGTTTTACTGGTTCGAGCTGGCGGCGCCCGGCGCGGACGGACGGGCGGAGCCGGTGCTGCCGGAGATCGCGGTCGACGTGAGCCCGGAGGAGGTGTTCGACGGGCGGCGGGCGGCGCTGGACGCGGTGCTCGCGGAGTACGTGCCGGCGCGGCGCTGGTTCGGCGGGCTGACGCGGCGGCCGCGGCGGGTGCGGGTCGCGGACCGGGTGCCGCTGCGCGCGCGGGGGCTGCCGCCGACGGCCTTCGCCGTGGTGCTGGTGGAATATGAGCAGGGAGAGCCGGACCAGTTCGGGCTGCTGCTCTCGCTGGTGCCGGAGGGGCGGAGAGGCGGGGTGGAGGCCGCAGCCGGGTGGGCGGTCGCGGCCGAGATTCGCAACGCCGCGGGCGAGCGGTGGCTGCTGGTGGACGGGCTGGCGCTGCCGGAGGTGTGCGGCGCGCTGCCGGGGCTGTTCCGCGCGCGGACGCGGCTGGCGGGCGAGCGGGGCGGGCTGGTGTTCGTGCCGGAGCCCGGCGCGCGGTTCAACGGGGTCGAGGGCATGCCGGTGCTGGGCCGGGCGGAGCAGAGCAATACCTCGGTGCACTACCCGGGGCAATTCGTCTTCAAGGCGATCCGGCGACTCGAGCCGGGGGTGCATCCGCAGGTGGAGCTGGGCGAACTGCTGGCGAAGACGCCGGCGGCGGGCATGGTGCCGCGGCTCGCGGGGTACGTGGAGTACGTGCGGGACGGAGCGCGGCCGGCGGTCGCGGCGGTCATCGAGGCGGCCGTACCGCACCAGTACGACGCGTGGACGTTCGCGACGGAGCAGCTGGAGCGGATGCTGGAGGAGGTGGCGGCGGCGCGGCTCGAGGCGCCGAAGGTGAGCGAGGCCGACCATCCGCTGGAGCTGGGGCCGGCGCCGGAGGGGCTGGCAGGGTTCGCGGGGGGATGGCTCGAGTTCGCGGAGACGCTGGGGCGGCGGACCGCGGAGCTACACGCCGCGCTCGCGGGCATCGCGCACCCGGACTTCGCGCCCGAGCGGTACACGCCGTTCTACCAGCGTGCGCTGGCGCAGGGCTTCCGGGTGCAGGCGCGGCGCTCGCTGCGGGCGCTGCGGCGGTGCCTGCCGACGCTGAGCGCGGAGGCGGTGGCGCTGGCGGGGCTGGTGCTGGAGAAGGAGCCGGCGCTGCTCGAGCGGCTGCAGCAGGTGGCCCGGCGGAAGCTGGAGAGCCTGCGCATCCGGTGCCACGGCGACCTGCACCTCGGGCAGGTGCTGGTGAACGGGCGGGAGCCGGTGTTCATCGACTTCGAAGGCGAACCGGCGCGGTCGCTGGGGGAGCGGCGGCTGCGGCGCTCGCCGCTGCGGGACGTGGCCGGGATGGTGCGGTCGTTCCACTACGCGAGCCGGGCGGGGCTGCGGCAGGTGGTCGAGGGGCACGCGGCGGGGACCGGGACGGACCTCGAGCGGTGGGCGCTGGCCTGGTACCTGTGGACGAGCCGGGCGTATCTCGACGGGTACTTCGCGGCCGCGCGGGCGAACGGGCTGCCGGGAGGCAGCGACGAAGAGCACCGGTTCCTGCTGGACACGTTCGTGCTGGACAAGGCGTTCTATGAGCTCGGGTACGAGCTGGACCACCGCCCGGACTGGGCGGAGATTCCGCTGCGGGGGCTGCTGCTCGCAGCGGCGCAGGAGGGATTGTGAGCAGGAGCGATGGCGAGACGGCGTTCGGCGAGCAGGACCTGTACCTGTTCAACGAGGGGAACCATGCGGGCCTGTACCGGTTGATGGGGGCACACCCGTGCGAGCAGGGCGGCGCGGCGGGCGTCCGGTTCGCGGTTTGGGCGCCGAACGCGCGGGAGGTCGCGGTCGTCGGCGACTTCAACGGCTGGCGGCCGGGCGCGAACCCGCTGCGCTGCCTCGGCGCTTCCGGGGTGTGGGAAGGGTTCGTGCCGGGCGCGAAGCCGGGCGACCGGTACAAATTCTGGCTGAAGAACCGGGAGACGGGGGAGGAGCTGTGGAAGGCCGACCCGTTCGGGTACCGGGCGGAGGTGCCGCCGGCGACGGCGTCGGTCGTGGCGGACCTCGCGTACGCGTGGGGCGACGGCGACTGGATGCGGCGGCGAGGGGAGGTGAACCGGCATGACCGGCCGATGGCGATCTACGAAGTGCACCTCGGGTCGTGGCGGCGGGGGCCGGGCGGGGAGATGCTGACGTACCGGGAGCTGGCGCCGCAGCTGGCGGAGTACGCGGCGGCGCACGGGTTCACGCACGTCGAGCTGATGCCGGTGATGGAGCACCCGTTCTACGGGTCGTGGGGCTACCAGGTCACGGGGTATTTCGCGCCGAGCAGCCGGTGGGGTTCGCCGCAGGACTTCATGTTCCTCGTGGATACGCTGCACCAGGCGGGCATCGGGGTCATCCTGGACTGGGTGCCGTCGCATTTCCCGGATGATGCGTTCGCGCTGGCGCGGTTCGACGGGACGCACCTGTTCGAGCACGCGGACCCGCGGCGGGGGTACCACCCGGACTGGGGGAGCCTCGTCTTCAACTACGGGCGGCACGAGGTGCGCTCGTTCCTGCTGAGCAGCGCGATGTTCTGGCTGGACATGTACCACGCGGACGGGCTGCGGGTGGATGCGGTGGCCTCGATGCTGTACCTCGACTATTCGCGGAAGCCGGGCGAGTGGGAGCCGAACGTCTTCGGCGGGCGGGAGGATCTCGACGCCATCCGGTTCCTGCGGCGGCTGAACGAGACGGTCTACCTGCTGGCGCCGGGGACACAGACGGTGGCGGAGGAATCGACGGCGTGGCCGATGGTTTCGCGGCCGACGTCGATGGGCGGACTGGGGTTCGGCTTCAAGTGGGACATGGGGTGGATGCACGACACGCTGCTGTACTTCGGGCACGACCCGGTGCACCGGAAGTGGCACCACAACCTGCTGACGTTCCGGGCGCTGTACGGGTTCACAGAGAACTTCGTGCTGGCGCTCTCGCACGACGAGGTGGTGCACGGGAAGGGGTCGCTGCTGGGGAAGATGCCGGGCGACGACTGGCAGAAGTTCGCGAACCTGCGGCTGCTGCTGGCGTACCAGTGGACGCTGCCCGGGAAGAAGCTGCTGTTCATGGGGCAGGAGTTCGGGCAGTGGTCGGAGTGGAACCACGAGCGGGAGCTGGAGTGGCACCTCGCGGGGTTCGAGCGGCACGCCGGGCTGGCGCGGCTGGTCGGCGACCTGAACCGGCTGTACCGGGAGCTGCCGGCGCTGCACGCGACGGACCACGACCCGGCCGGGTTCGAGTGGATCGACTGCACCGACGCGGAGCAGAGCACGCTGAGCTTTTTACGGCGGTCGCCGGACGGGCGGCGGGAGGTGGCGGTGGCGCTGAACTTCACGCCGGTGCCGCGGGTGAGCCACGTCATCGGCGTGCCGCACGGGGGCACGTGGCGGGAGGTGCTGAACACCGATGCGTCGGAGTACGGGGGGAGCGGGATGGGGAACCTCGGCGGCGTGGAGGCCGAGGCGGAGCCGGCGCACGGGCGGCCGTATGCGCTGCGGATCGTGCTGCCGCCGCTGGGGGCCGTGGTGTTCGCCCACGACGAATGAGCCCCGGGGGCGGCCGAGCGCTTCATCGAACGTTAACGTAGACTGGCGGGCCGATGGCCCGGGAAGCAGCCGCAGCAGCAGAGGTCCCCGCGGCGGGGATTTCGCGCAATCCGTTCACGGTGGCGAAGTACCGGGCGTGGTGGTTCGCATCGGTCGCGGCGGGGATGGGGGTCGGCATCCAGGCGGTGACGGTGCCGCTGTTCATCCGGGACCGGGTGGCGGAGGACCAGCGGGCGGCGGCGATCGCGGCGGCCCTCATCTGCCAGACGCTGCCGGGGGCGGCGCTGGCCCTGCTGGGCGGGGTGGTAGCGGACCGGGTGGAGCGGCGGCGGGTGCTGGTGCGGACGTACCTCGTGGCGGCGGCGGTCTCGCTGGTGTACGTCGCGCTGGCGGGCCTGGAGGTGCGGGCGGTGTGGCCGGTCTTCTTGCTGGCCGCGGTCGTTGGCTCGGCGGGGGCGTTCACGAACCCGGCGCGGCAGGCGATGATGCCGCAAATCCTCGCGCAGCCGCAGATCCAGAACGGCGCGATTTTCGGGACGCTGGCGTTCATGGCGACGCTGCAGTTCGGCGGGCCGACGTTCGGCGGGCTGGCGGCGGATTTCCTCGGGCTGACGGCGGCGTTCGGGGCCGAGGTCGTGCTGCTGGCGCTGGCCTCGCTGCTCTTCTGGCGGATCGCGACGGACCGGCCGGTGCCGACGGGGCGGAGCGTGCGTGCGGACCTCGTCGAGGGGCTGCGGTACGTGCGGCGGGAGCCGACCCTGCTGGGCATCCTCGCGCTGGGGACGGTGCCGGGCGTCCTCATCATGGGGCCGTTCGCGGTGACGATCGTGTTGATGGTGGAGGACGAATTCCGGGCAGCGGACCGGTGGGTGGGGCTGCTGTGGGGGGCGTTCGGGGCGGGCATCGTGGCCGGGTCGCTGCTGCTGAGCGCGGTGCGGGTGCGGCGGCGGGGGCTGCTGCTGGCGAGTTCGCTGGTGTTCGGGCCGGCGTTCACGCTGGCGTACGGGCTGGCGCCGAACCTGGGCGTCGCGATGGCGTGCCTCTTCGCAGCGGGGGTGCTCGGGCCGGCGGTGTTCATCAACTTCGCGGTGGCGCTGCTCCAGGAGCAGGCAGACCGGGCGATGATGGGCCGGGTGATGAGCATGTACGGGCTGGCGTTCACGGCGAGCGTGCCGGCGGGGTACTTGCAGGCGGGCATCCAGGCGAGCGCGTGGGGGCCGCGGGCGACGGTGGTTTCGAGCGTGGCGCTGTGCATCGTCGTCGGGCTGCTGGCGATGGCGTTCCTGCGGCCGGTGACGCGGCTCCGGTGAGCGGAAACGCCGGGTGAAGCGAGCGGCGTTCGTCGGTTAGACGGGTCGGAACTATCGGCCCGATAGACCTTGACGATTGATCCCGGGCTTTCCAGAATGCCGCAATCCCCGGGCCAGCCGCCCGGCCGGCCCCTACCGGGGAGACAAGGCAGGGGGCATGGGACAGTACCTCGCCAAGCGCGTGCTGCTCGCGCTCGTCGTCCTGTTCGTCATCAGCATCGTGGTCTTCACGGCGGTGCGGATGATCCCGGGGGACGTGTGCAAGATCGTGCTGAACACGCCGGACGTGGACGAGGCGCAGTGCCAGGCAATCCGGGAGGACCTCGGGCTCGATAAGCCGCTCGTGACGCAGTACCTCGTGTACATGGGCGGGGTGCTGACGGGGGACTGGGGGACGACGATCATCAGCAAGCGGGACGTTTGGACGGAAATCCGGACGCGGATCCCGCTGACGCTGGAGCTGACCATCCTGAGCACCTTCTTCGCGCTGATCGTGGCGATCCCGATCGGGGTGATCAGCGCGGTGCGGCAGGATTCGGCGCTGGATTACGCGCTGCGGGTGCTGTCCATCGGCTGGCTGAGCATCCCTGGCTTCTGGCTGGGGACGATGCTCATCGTCTTCCCGGCGAAGTGGTGGGGATATGCGCCGCCGGTGGGGTACGTCGACATCTGGGAAGACCCGCTGAAAAACCTCGAGCAGCTGTACCTGCCGGCGATTTCGCTGGGGCTGGCGCTGAGCGCGAGCCTGGCGCGGGTGACGCGGAGTTCGATGCTGGAGGTGTTCCGGCAGGACTACATCCGGACGGCGCGGGCGAAGGGCCTGCGGGAGCGGATGGTGGTGCTCCGGCACGCGCTGAAGAACGCGATGATCCCGGTGGTCACGCTGTTCGGGCTGCAGTTCGGGGTGCTGCTGGGCGGGACGGTGGTGCTGGAGAACATCTACAGCCTGCCGGGGCTGGGGCTCCTGACGTTCACGTCGGTGACGATCAAGGACTACCCGCAGGTGCAGGGACTCGTGCTGTTCTTCGCGGCGGTGCTGGTGACGATCAACCTGCTGGTCGACCTGAGCTACGCGTGGTTCGACCCGCGGATCAGGTACGCGTGATGAGTGCGGAAGCGGTATCGGCGGCGCCAGTGATTGCGGGGGCGCTCCCCCGGCGGCCGGGCCGGCTGGCGCGGCTGTGGCGGATTGCGCGGCAGAAACCGCTCGGGGCCGCGGCGGGGGTCGTGTGCATCCTGCTGATCCTCGTGGCGATCGGGGCGAACGTGATCGCGCCGCAGGCGGCCGACGCGGTGGACCCGGTGAAGAACCCGCGGCTGCAGCCGCCGAGCCTGAGCCACCCCTTCGGGACGGACAACCTGTTCCGGGACATGTTCAGCCGGGTGATCATCGGGAGCCGGATTTCGCTGGGCATCGGGTTTGCGGCGGTGGCGATCGGGACGGTGCTGGGGACGCTGCTCGGGATGGTGGCGGGATTCTTCCGGGGGTGGGTGGACATGCTGGTGAGCCGGGCGATCGAGGTGGTGCTCGGGTTCCCGCCGCTCGTGCTGGCGATCTTCTTCCTGTCGATTTTCAACCCGGAGCGGGGGTACAGCCTGCGGTCGTTCCTCATGGTGAGCCTGGCCATCGGGATCATCATCACGCCGACGACGGCGCGCATCGTGCGGGGGGCGGTGCTGAGCATCCGGAACCTGCAATACGTCGAAGCGGCGGAATCGCTGGGGAACGGGCCGGTGCGGATCATGTGGCGCCACGTGCTGCCGAACGTGGCGGCGCCGATCATCGTGATCGCGAGCATCCAGGTCGGGAACGCGATCCTGGCGGAGGCAGCGCTGAGCTTCCTCGCGCTGGGCATCGCGGATGCGGCGCACCCGAGCTGGGGCGGGATGCTGCAGGAGATGCGGCAGGTGTGGCTCGAAGCGTGGTGGACGGCGGTAGTGCCGGGGGCCGCGATCAGCATCGCGGTGCTGGCGTTCAACCTGTTCGGGGACGCGCTCCGGGATGTCCTCGATCCAAGATTGCGTCAATCGTCGTAATAGATACGGGGAATCGCAGCGCCCGCTGCTTCCAAACCAGGGGAAAGGACAGAACCATGGAGAAACGGGACAACTACTGGCTTCGGCGAAAGCTGAGCCGCCGGACCGCGCTGCGCGGGACGGCACTGGCCGGGGCGGGGGCCGCGACGATGGCGCTGGTGGGGTGCGGCGGCGGGGACGATGATGACGGCGGCGGGAGCGGGCCCGGGCTGCTGCCGACGGCCGCGGCGACGCCGACCCCGGCGAAGCAGCCGAAGCCGGGCGGGAGCCTGACCTTCCAGATCTCGTCGCCGCCGCCGAGCCTCGACCCCTACACGCAAACGTCGTTCGTCGCGGCCTACAACCACGGGTTGAGCTACTCGAAGCTCTTCCGGTTCAAGGCGGGCACGCCGGACGTGGCGCCCGCGGACAACTCCATGGAGCCGGACCTCGCGCAGGCGATGCCGGAGCAGCCGGATACGCTGACGTTCATCGTGAAGCTGAAGCCGAACGCGAAGTTCCACAACGTCGCGCCGGTGAACGGCCGGGCGGTGACCTCGAAGGACATCGCGTACGCCTACAACCGGTACAAGACGTACGAGAAGTCGGTGCACAAGACGGGGCTGGCGTTCATCGACAAGGTGGAGACGCCGGACGACCAGACGGTGCGGATCACGACGAAGCAGCCGTACGCGGACCTGGTGTTCTACCTCGGCGGCAACCTCGGGGCATGGATTTGCCCGCAGGAGTGGGCCGAATCGCAGGACGTCGCGACGAAGATGATCGGCTCGGGGCCGTTCCTGCACACGGAGTTCAAGACGGGCGTGAGCCTGAGCTACAAGAAGAACCCGGACTACTTCGACAAGCCGTACCCGTACTTCGACGACGTGACGGCGCTCATCGTCACGGACCAGGCGAAGCGGGTGGCGGACTTCTCATCGAAGCAGGTGAACCTGACGTGGCTCTTCCTGCCGACGGAGCGCGACCAGCTGAAGGCGGCGCGCCCCGACGCGAAGTTCGAGGAGACGCAGGGCATCGGCGGGTACATCTACCTGCGCACCGACAAGCCGCCGTTCAACGACAAGCGGGTGCGGCAGGCGATTTCGATGGCGCTCAACCGGAAGGCGATCCGGGACGCGATCTCGAAGGGCGAGGGTGTGCCGGAGCAGCTGTACCACGTGGGCTACCCGTGGGCGCGGCAGGTGAAGGACCTCCCGCAGGCGAAGTACTGGGAGTACAACCTCGCGGAGGCGAAGAAGCTGCTCGCGGCGGCGATCGGGGAAGGCAAGACCATCGACACGACGTGGGAGCACGCTGACGCGGCGATCTACACGCAGGCGTACGTGGACACGGCCACACTCGCGATGGCACAGCTGAAGCAGCTGGGCATCAACATCACGCCGATCGTGAAGCCGTACGCGCAGTACATCTCGACGACGTACCAGGGGCAGTACGAGGGGATGGGCCACAGCCCGCGGGCGGTGGCCTACTGGCTGGACTTCGTGACGGAGCGGTTCACGATGAAGCCGCAGCGCGGCCGCATCAACCTCTCGTACGTGAACGACCCGAAGCTGGAGGACCTGATGGACAAGCAGCGCGGGCAGTTCGTCTGGGAGGAGCGGCTGCAGACGGTGCGGCAGATCGAGGAGCACGTCGCGGAGGAGCAGTACGAAATCTACTTCTCGACGGACACCCGGACGTACTTCTGGGATGCGAACATCGAGAACTACCGCCCGACGGCGTGGTTCCCGTACACGCACCTGATGAAGGCCTGGCGGGACGCCTGAGCCGAGGGCGGCCAGCGAGCCGCCGCCACGAAGGGAGGGGGTGCCGCGGACCGGCACCCCCTTTCGCACCTGGCCGGGAGCAGGGGACGCGCCGCTCAGGGGAGGAGCGGGGCGGGGAGGGCGCCTTCGAGTTCGAGGAGGCGGCGCTTCATGGCGAGCCCGCCGGCGAACCCGTGGAGTGAACCGTCGGCGGCGACGACGCGGTGGCAGGGAAGCCAGAGGGGGACGGGGTTGGCGCCGATGATGGCGCCGGCGGCGCGCGCGTTGCCGCGGCCGAGCCCGGCGGCCTCGGCGAGCCAGCCATAGCTGCGGACCTCGCCGGGCGGGATGGCGCGGAGGGCGAGGAGCACACGCCGGGAGGCCGCGGGGAGGTCCGGGGGAAGGTCGACGGGGAAGCTGCCGAGGGCTGCCGGGTCGCCGGCGGCGTAGGCGGCGAGGCGCTCGAGCGCGGCCGCGAGGAGGGGCGGCCGTTCGGCGGGCTGGGCTTCGACGGCGCCGAATGCGCGGAGCTCGCCGAGGCAGGCGTCGCGGGTGCGGTGGAAGAGGGTGGCGCGCCGGATGCCGGCCGGGCTGACGGCGACGCCAGCCCAGCCGAGCGGCGTCTCGACGGCGGCGGCAGGGAGGACCGGTTCGCTCATGGCCGGGGCTTTTTGCGGCCGAAGAGCCGGCCGAGGAGCGCGCCGCGGAGCGAGCGGTAGGAGGCGGCGGCCTCGGCGTCGTCGACGCGGTGCTGGTCCGGGCGGGCGTAACGGGATTCTTCGTAGGCCTGGCTGAGGCGGATGGCGGGCTCTTCGCGCTGGATGGTGCGCCCGAGGCGGCGCGACCATTCGCGCGGGGTTTCGGGGGCGCGCGGGCCGAGGCCAGCCCAGCCGGCGAGGCGCTGGGTGTGGGCCCAGAGGCGGGCGCGCTCATCGAGGCCGGCGAGACCCCAGTTCCAGGCGACGCGCAGGCCGACGGCCGCGGCCGCGACGAGGGCGAGGATGCTCAACGGGATGATGACGAGCAGCCAGTTGAAGCGCTGGTTGATGACGGGGTCTTCGGCGAGGGCCTCCTGCACGGGACCTGCGCCGCCGGTCGGGTCGAGGTAGTCGGGGCCGAAGAGCTCTTCGAGCGAGGGTTCGACGAACGGGTCGGAGGGGACGAGGGGCTGGCTGAGGCCGCCGGCGCCGCCTTCGGGCCGGTCGGAGGTCGGGTTGAATTCCACCCAGCCGTAGGAGGGGAAGAAGACTTCGACCCAGGAGTAGGCGTCGCTCTTCCGGACGGTGTAGAGGGTCTCGTCGCCAGAGCCAGGGGTGAGGACGTAGCCGACGGCGACGCGGCAGGGGATGCCGGCGGTGCGGAGCATGACGCACATGGCGGAGGACTGGTAGTCGAAGTAGCCGCGCTTGAGGTCGAAGAGAAGGAATTCGACGGCGTCGCGGCCGGGCGGCGGCGCGGGCACGGCGAGGTCGTAGGGGAAGGAGCGGAGGTAGGCTTCGATGGCCTTGGCCTGCTGGTAGGGAGTGCGGGCGCCGGATTCGGCGATGATGCGGCGGGTTTCGTCGCGGACGGACTGGGGGAGCGAGTTGGGGAGCTGGAGGTAGCGCTCGGCGACCCAGTCGGGGTAAGCGGTGCCGGCGGCATCGAGCTGGGCAGCGGTAGCGGTCGAGACCGAGCCGAAGCTGTTGTAGGTGTCGTCCGGGCCGAGGGCGACGCGGCTGCGCATGCGTTCGATGTCGCCGGCCTGGCCGGGGGCCGTGTCGACCCGGGTATCGAGATTCGCCGCGAGGGGGACGCCCGGGGTGAGGATGGTGCTCTCGGAGGAGAGCAGCTTGACGCGGAGGATCGCGGTGGTGCGGGCTTCGTAGGTGGCGGAGCGGGCGTCGACGGCGAGTTCGCGGGCGTCGACGCGGGCGGAGTCGCGGTCGCCGGCTTTCCAGCCGTTGCCGGTGTAGACCTCGTAGCTGGTGGCGCGGAGGAGGCCGGCCTGGGCGCTGTTCACTTCGAAGAGGCGCTTCGAGCCGAGGGTGACATCGCCCTGGATGGGGAGCGTGTTGCCGAAGGTGTGGAGGTTGGCGCCGCGGCGGGAATCGATGTTGTGGAAGAGGCGGACAAGCTGGTCGGACTGGGAGGTGAAGGGCCGGGCGAGGGTATCGAAGACGGATTCGGCGGCCTTCGCCTGGTTGCCGAGGGGGAGCCACCATGCGAGGACGACGAGGGCAGCGGCGACGGCGACGGTGAGCTGGATGAGGCTGACGGAGATGAACTCGGGGTAATCGACGCCTTCGGCGCGCCAGCGGGCGAGGTGCTTCTGGAGGTGGACCCGGGAGATGAGGACGATGGCGCCGAAGAGGAAAACGACGAAATCGCCGGTGGGCTGGCCATCGAGGAAGGAGATGTTGGTGAGGAGGATGAAGCCGCCCGGCAGGAGGGCGAGCCAGGCGTTGTGCCAGCGGAAGAGGCACCAGGCGGCGAGGTAGGCGGCGAGCCAGGTGGTGCCCTGGACGAGGGTGACGAACGGGAGGTTGTCGTTCGAGATGTCGCCGGCGCGGACGACGTGGAACCATTCGACCATGCGGACGCGGAAGTCGGCGAGGCGGTCGGCGAGGGTGGGGCCGTCGGCGTAGGTCTGGGCGACGAGGACGACGACGACGGCACCAGCGAGGAGGCCGACGGGGTGGATGGCGAGTGCGTGGAGCCGGGTGCGGGCGGTGAGCATGCCGATGGCGAGGCCGGCGAGGACGGTCGGGATGAAGGGCGGCATGCCGTCGACCCAGTTCGCCTGCTCGAGGGAGTGGCCGATGGCGACGAAGGTGATGACGGCGACGGCGAAGGTGAGCCAGTCCTCCCAGCTCATGACGACGCGCGGGAGGTTGAGGGCGACGGACCCGGCGCTGCGGACGGGCCCGCGCTCGATGGTGGGGTTCAGGCCTGCCATGCGCCACCTCCTGCGCCGGCCGGGCCGAGGGCGACGGAGAGGTCATCGCCGCGGCGGACGACGTAGGTGAGGATATCGGATGCGGTGAGCTGCCCGTAGAGGAGGAGCGGCGAGCGGTCGCTTCCGAAGGTCGAGGGGTCGACGAGGACGACGGCGGCGCGGACGCCGCGCTGGGTGAGGGACTGGATGGCGGTGAGCCAGTGGTCGTCGGTGGAGGCGGTGACGATGATGAGCGTGGTATGGCGGCCGAAGCGACGCTGCTCCTCGAGGAGGAGGGCGCCGAGGGGGGCATCGCCGACGGCGCTGGCGGTCGCGAGGGTTTCGAGGATGCGGGTGAGCTGGTTTTGGCCCCGCTCAGGTTCGAGGATGCGGAGGTCGCGGCCGAACTGCATGAGCCCCGCGGGGCGGTTGGCGACGATGTAGTGGCGGGCGACGCTGGCGGCGATGCGAACGGCGTACTCCTCGGTGGAGTCGTCGCCGGAGCCGGCGTGGACGCGGCGTTCGAGGTCGAGGATGACCCAGATGTCGGAGGCGGGGTCGAGCTCGAAGGTCTTGACCATGAGTTCGCCGGTGCGGGCGGTGGAGCGCCAGTGGATGCGGTTGAAGGCATCGCCGGGGGCGTATTCGCGGACGCCGGCGGCGTTCGGTGTGACGTAGTGGGTGCGGCGGCGGAAGCGGCCTTCGCCGGGGAGGTTGGCGGGCGGCGCCTGGAAGTGGGGGAGCTCGACCACCGGAGGGTAGACGAGGATTTGCTGCGCTTCGCCGAAGGTGCGCGTGCGGCGGAAGATGCCGAAGGGGTCGACGGCGGTGACGGTGAGCGGGCCCCATTCGTACAGGCCGCGGCGGAGCAGCGGGGTGGTCACCATCCAGTTGCGGGAGCGGCGCGGCGGGATGGTGACGATGCGGCGGGAGCGGTGGCCGGGCAGGCCGGAGGGGTCTTCGATTTCGAGCCAGACTTTCGGGAGGAAGGAGGTGTTGCGGACGTCGATGACTTCGAGGGCTTCCTGGCCGACCTGGGCGCGGGCGGTGCGCCGGTCGGCAGCGGCCTCGAGGTTGCGCGTGTTCCACCAGGTGTAGAGCCAGGCGAGCGGGAGGACGAGGGCGATGATGTAGACGAGGCGGAAGAGGAGCCAGAAGCCGGTGGCGAAGGCGACGAAGACGGAGACGGCGAGGATGGCGAGGACGAGGGCGAGGGTGCGCCGTTCGGGAGCGATGGCCGCGCCGATGAGCCGCCGCACGGTGCCGCCTCAGGCGCGGGCGCGGGCCCCGGGAACGGGGACGCGCTGGAGGCACTGGGCGATGACGTCGGCCTGGGTGACGCCTTTGACCTTGGCGCCGGGGCTGACGATGACGCGGTGGGCCAGGGTGAAGACGGCGAGGTCCTTGACGTCGTCGGGGATGACGAAGTCGCGGCCTTCGAGGAGGGCTGTCGCCTGGGCGGTGCGGAAGAGCGCGAGGGAGCCGCGGGGGCTGGCGCCGAGGTAGACGGCCTCGTGCTCGCGGGTGGCGTTGGCGAGCTGGACGATGTACTGCTTGATGAGCGGGTCGACGTAGATTTCGCGGACAGCGCGCTGGAGCTGGAGGATTTCGTTGGCGTCGGTGACCTGCTGGAGGGCTTCGATGGGGTGGCGGGTCTGCTGGTTATCGAGGACGAGCACCTCGTCGGTGGGGGAGGGGTAGCCGAGGTACATGCGGATGAGGAAGCGGTCGAGCTGCGCCTCGGGGAGGGGGAAGGTGCCCTCGTATTCGATGGGGTTCTGGGTGGCGAGGACCATGAAGGGCTGGGGCATGCGATAGGTGACGCCGTCGACGGTGACCTGCCGCTCCTCCATGGCTTCGAGGAGGGCGGACTGGGTCTTCGGGGTGGCGCGGTTGACTTCGTCGGCGAGGACGACCTGGGCGAGGATGGGGCCGGGGCGGAATTCGAAGTCGCCGGTCTTCTGGTTATAGATGGAGACGCCGGTGACGTCGGAGGGGAGGAGGTCCGGGGTGAACTGGATGCGGCGGAAGGTGCAGCCGGTGGAGACGGCGATGGCGCGGGCGAGCATGGTCTTGCCGACGCCGGGGACGTCTTCGATGAGCATGTGGCCGCCGCAGATGAGGGCGGTGACGGCGAGGCGGATTTCGCGGGATTTGCCGACGATGACGTGTTCGACGTTCTGGATGATCCGCTCGGCGACGATCCTGGGGTCTTCCACGAGGCAGGCTCCGGAGGGGCGAGTGGCGGGGCGGGGCGGCCCGCCGGGGTTGACGGGATTATAGCGCCGGGGAATAGGGGGCCGGTTAAGTCCCTTTCGGAGCGAGGGCGGCCGGCAGCTCGACGCCGGGCGCGAGGAGGGCGCGGAGGACGAGGTCGACGAGGCCGCGCTGGAGGCGGGGCGGGAGGGGACCCGGCCCGACGCTGAGGACGAGGAGGGGGTCGGCGGCGCCGGCGACGAAGAGGCGGGCCGCTTCGGGGTCGAGGTCGCGGCGGAAGACGCCGCGAGCGATGCCGCGTTCGATGGCGCGCTGGAGGCGCGGCTCGGCGAACCAGCTGAGGACCTGGCTGCGGATGGTCTCGAAGGCGGGCGCAGCCATGAGGTCCATGGCGAGCGGGGCGGTGCGCGCGAAGGTCTCGGCGAGGACTTCGACGTAGCGGGCGACGACTTCGACGGGGTCTTCAAGGGCGAGGACGGCGTCGAGGGCGGCCGAGGTCTCGGCGACGATATCGGCAGCGACGGCGGAAACGAGGTCGGATTTGGCGGGGAAGTTGCGGTAGACGGTGCCGATGCCGACGCCGGCGCGCTCGGCGAGCTGCCGCATTTCGACGGCGGTGCCGTGCTCGAGGAAGAGGAGGCGGGCGGCATCGATGATGCGCTCCCGGTTTTGGCGGGCGTCGGAGCGTTCGGCGCGGGACATGCGATAGAGAACTCCGAGGGGGAGGATAGCGGAAATGCCTCTTGATCGGAACCGGAGTTCCGTTTCACACTCGATTACGTGCTTTCCGGCGGCGCGCGGCATCGCGGCGCGGCTGGCGGAGGCGATTCGCCGGCTCGGTCCGGCTGGAGGGTGTGGCGATGCCTGGCCTCGAACGATGGGCGCGGCTGATGTACCGGCGGCGGTGGTGGGTGCTGGGGGCGTGGGTTCTCATCCTCGCGGTGATGGGCGGGCTGGCGCGGAGCATCGGCGGGGAGTTCCAGACGGAATTCACGCTGCCGGGTTCGGAATCGCAGCGGGCGAACGACCTGCTCAAGGCGCGGTTCCCGGCGCAGGCGGGCGGCGAGGCGGACCTCGTGTTCGAGGTGCCGACGGGCATCGAGGGGGCGCGGGACCGGATCGAGGCGGTGCTGGCGCGGGTGCAGGCCGAAGTCCCGGACGTGGCGGCGATCGAGTCGCCGTTCGACCGGCCGGGATACATCTCGCCGGACGGGACGATTGCGCGGGCGGTGGTGCGGTTCCAGTTCGACGCGGACAAGGTGCCGCACGAGACGGCGGTGGCGCTCATCCGGCTGGCGGAATCCGAGACCGGGCCGGGGTTCACGGTGGAGCCGGGCGGCCGGGTGGTGCAGTTCAACGAGCAGACGGAGTTCGGCTCGGAGATTTACGGGCTGATCGCGGCGGTGTTCATCCTGCTCATCGCGTTCGGCTCGGTGGTCGCGATGGGTGTGCCGATCGGGGCGGCGCTCTTCGGGCTCGGGACGGGGCTTGCGGTCATCACGGTGGCGGCGCGGTGGGTCGGCTTCCCGGGCTTTTCGTCGCAGTTCGCGGCGATGATCGGGATCGGCGTCGGCATCGACTACAGCCTGCTGGTGGTGACGCGGTTCCGGGAGGCGATCCACGCCGGGCGGTCGGTGGAGGAGGGGGTCGTCGAGGCGGTGGTGACCTCCGGCCGGTCGGTGATGTTCGCCGGTGTGGTGGTGGCGATCGCGTTCCTCGGGCTGTTCGTCATGGGGCTGCCGTTCGTGGCGACGCTGGCGACGGCGGGGGCGGTGGTGGTGCTGGTGGCGGTAGCGATCGCGGTCTCGCTGACGCCGGCGCTGCTGGCGGTCTTCGGGAACCGGGTGGATGCGCTGCGGGTGCCGTTCCTGCACCAGTCGGAGGGCATCGACCCGCGGAGCCCGTGGTTCCGGCTGAGCTGTGTGATCCAGCGGCACCCGTGGCCGTTCGCCATCGTCACGGGCGGGCTGCTCGTGGCGGCGGCGCTCCCGATTTTCTCGATGCAGCTCGGGTTCACGGATGCCGGGAACCGGTCGCCGAGTTCGCATTCGCGCAGGGCGTATGACCTCATCGCGAAAGGGTTCGGCCCCGGGACGAACGGGCCGCTGCTCATCGTGGCGGACGTGCGGAACGGGAACGGCGGCCTGAGCCGGGCGGTGGAGCTGCTGCGGGAGACGCCGGGGGTGGCGGCCGTGACGGAGCCGGTGCTCAACCCGGCGGGCGATACGGCGGTCATCACGGTCATCCCGACGACGAAGCCGCAGGACCACGCGACGACGGACCTCGTGCACCGGCTGCGCGAGGACGTGCTGAAGCGGGCCGGGACGAACGGCGACCGGTACTACGTGACCGGGGTGACGGCCGGGCAGATCGACGCGAGCGACCGGATTTCGTCGCGAATGCCGTACCTGTTCATCGGCGTCATCGGCCTGAGCTTCATCTTGTTGACGGCGATGTTCCGGTCGGTGGTCGTGGCGGCGAAGGCGGCGGTGATGAACCTGCTCTCGATCGGCGCGGCGTACGGCGTGGTCGTCGCGGTGTTCCAGTGGGGCTGGTTCGGCGAGCTGATCGGCGTCGGGACGGGGCCGATCGAAGTCTTCCTGCCGATGATGATGTTCGCGATCCTGTTCGGGCTTTCGATGGACTACGAGGTGTTCCTCATCAGCCGCATCCGGGAGGAGTACCTGCGAACGGGGGACACCGCGGAGGCGGTGGCGAACGGCCTGACGGCGACGGCGCGGGTCATCACGGCGGCGGCGGCGATCATGGTGACGGTGTTCCTGGCGTTCGTGCTCGGGCCGGAGCGGGTGATCAAGGAGTTCGGGCTGGGCCTGGCGACGGCGATCCTCGTGGACGCCACGCTGGTGCGGATTTTCCTCGTGCCGTCGACCATGGAGCTGCTGGGCCGCTGGAACTGGTGGATGCCGGCGTGGCTGGACCGGCTGCTGCCGAACCTGCACCTCGAGGGGCCGCCGGCCGGGGCGGGCGACCTCGCCGGTTCGCCGGCGCACGGGGGCCGCTGACCGGCGCAGGCGGCGCGCCGCGGGTAGACTCGAGGGCATGGAGCCGGACCGAGAGTGGGTCGCGCGGGCGCGTGAGCTGGCGGCGCGGTTCGCCGGGCGGGCGGCGGCGCACGACCGCGAGGGTTCGTTCCCGTTCGAGAACTTCGCGGAGCTGCGGGAAGCCGGGTTTTACGGGCTGACGGTGCCGCGGGAGTTCGGCGGGGCGGAGGCGTCGCTGGCGACGTACCTCGGGGTGCTGGAAGCGCTGGCCCGGGGCGACGGGTCGACGGCGCTGGCGTTCATGATGCACCTGAAGACGTTCGGGCAGGAGCGGGAGGCGCCGAGCTACCCGGCGCGGTGGTTCGAGCGGTTTTGCCGGGGCGCCGTGAAGCGGGGCGAGCTGGTGAATACGGTGGCGACCGAGGAGGGGCTGGGGAGCCCTTCGGGCGGCGGGCTGCCGGATACGACGGCCCGCCGGGAGGGCGACGGCTGGGTGCTGGAAGGGCGGAAGACGTTCACCACGCTGGCGCCGGTGCTGCACCACTTCATCGTGCTGGCGCGCATCGAGAAGGACGGCGGCGGGCCGCCCCGGGTGGGCAACTTCCTCGTGATGCGCGGCGAGCCGGGCCTGCGGGTGGTGGAGACGTGGGATGCGCTGGGGATGCGGGCGACGGGAAGCCACGACGTGGTGCTGGAGCGCGTGCGGCTGCCGGCTGACCGGCTGCTGAACGCGCGGGAGGCGGGTTCGCCGGACCCGCGGGCGGGCGCGGGGATGGCGTGGTTCGGGCTCGGGCTGTGCGCGGTGACGATCGGGGTGGCGACGGCGGCGCGGGACTACGCGGTGGCGTTCGCGCGGGAGCGGACGCCGAACAGCCAGCGGCCGATCCGCGAGATGCCGGGCGTCCGGATGCGGGTGGCGCGGATGGACCTGCTGCTGCAGCGGAGCCGGGCGCTGATGTGGGACGCGGCGCGGGCGTGGACGGAGCAGCCGGTCGAAGGGATGCCGGCGATCGACCGGGTGGCGGCGGCGAAGGTGGAGACGCTGAACGCATGCATCGAGGCTGCGGAGCTGGCGATGCGGGTGGTCGGCGGGGTGAGCCTGCAGCGGGCGCGGCCGCTGGAGCGGTATTTCCGGGACGTGCGCGCGCCGCTCCACAATCCGCCGCTGGAGGACCGGGCGCTGGAGCAGCTCGCGCGGCGAGCGCTGGACGGCGGGTTCGAGGCGCCGAAGGCGGCGGAGTAGCCGGCCCGGCGCGGGGCGCCGTCAGGTGCCGGGGACTTTGAAGTCGCGGCCGATGGTGATGACGACGTCGGGCAGGGCGGTGTCGGTGGAGGGCACGACGACGATCTCGGACGGGGGGATCCCGAGCCACTTCGCGATGTCCTCGGCGAGGACGCGCCGGTCGACGTGGTAGAGCGTGATGGTGGTGCGGGGCTGCTGGGGGGCATCGGGGCCGTAGTAGACGGTGGGAAGGCCTTTGACGTAGGCGAGGTAGCGGCCGAGGGCGGCGGCGCGGGCGGCGCCGTCGGGGCCGTAGCCGTTCTGGATTTCGACGTTGCTTTCGCTGTAGGCGGCCTTGGTGAAGACCTGGTTGAGCCAGTACTGGACGTTGTCCGGATTCCAGGCGAGCACGGCGGCACCGCCGGCGGTGGTGAAGCCGGTGACGGTGGGCACATCGTTGACGGGATCGCCGAGGGAGTAGGTCCTGAGGCGGCCGTTGGTGGAGCGGAGGAGGTCGAGGTAGCCGGGGAACTTGGCGTACGGGATGTCGGTCTTGACGGTGGAGGCGTAGGCGTTCCAGAGGCCGGCCGGGTCGCGGAGCATGTCGAGCTGGAAGGCCTTGGCGAGGGCGGCCTGGAGGACGAGCTGCTGGCGTTTGACGCGCTTGAGGTCGGAGTCGTACTCACGGTGGCGGCCGAAGGCGACGGCGTGGTAGCCGTCGAGGTGGTTCGGGCCGGCCGGGAATTCGACCCAGACGGCGTGGATGTCGTCGTCGGAATAGTACCAGGGGGCGACGGCGAGGTCGGGCGGAATGTCGACGTCGATGCCGCCGAGGGCATCGACGAGGAGTTCGACGCCTTCGAAATCGAGGATGACGTAGTGGTCGATCTCGATGCCGAAGTTGAGCTTGAGGTCGGCTTTGAGCTCTTCGATGCCGCCTTTGATGGAGCCGGTGGCGCGGACGCCGTCGCCGAAGGACTGGTTGATGCGGCGCTGGCTTTCCGGGGCGCGGGGGTTGGCGACGTCGATCCAGAGGTCGCGCGGGAAGCTGAGGACGGCGGACGTCTTCGCGACGGGGTCGATGGTCGCGACCATGATGGTGTCGGTGAGGTAGCCGCTGTTGGCGTTGTCTTCGAACTGGTAGCCGGGGCGCTTGTCGACGCCGAGGACGAGGAGGTTGATCCGTTTGCGGAGGACGCTGTCCTGGCCAGGGCTGGTGATGCCGACGAGCGGGGTGTTGAGGCTGGCGAGGGGGCGGATGATGCCGAGGTCGGTGAGGGAGCGGCCCGGGAAGAGGGCGGGGGTGACGCGCGCGAGGAGCGCGAGGCTCGAGTAGAAAGAAGCGAGGGAGAAGGTGAACAGGGCGAGCACGAAGAGCAGCCGCTGGGAGGGGGAGAGGAGGGTGCGCGCCGCTCGCGGGGGCCGGGCGACGGCGCGCGCGGGCTGGTAGGGAGAGCGCTCGACGCGGCCTGTCACGGGTTTCAAGCTACGCGCGGTCCGCGGGGAGGGTCAAACCGGGGCTTTACCGGGGCCTTTGGGGGCTCAGCCCATGCCGAGTTCGTGGAGGCGGTCGTCGTCGATGCCGAAGTAGTGGCCGAGTTCGTGGAGGACGGTCTTGCGGACCTGTTCGCGGATGTCGTCGTCGGTGTCGCAGATGGCTTCGATGTGGTCCTGGTAGATGGAGATCTTGTCTGGGACGACGAGGTTGTAGTTTTCGCCGCGGTGGGTGAGGGGGATGCCGTGGTAGAGGCCGAGGAGGAGGTCGTTGGGGCCGATGCCGGCGAGCTTGCGGTCGCGGGCGGTGGGGCGGGATTCGATGACGATATCGACGTTGTGGACGCGGGCGAGCAGCTCGGGCGGGAGGCTGGCCACGGCTTCGCGGACGAGGCGGCGGAAGGTCTTGCGGTCGATGCGGCTCACCGGGGCGAAGGGGAGGCGCTCCAGAGGGTGCGGAAGGCGCGGCCGCCGAGGATGGCTTCGCGCTGGCAGGCGCGTTCGAGGGCGACGAGCTCGGCGAGGGCGGCTTCGGCGTCGCGGATGGCGCCGGGGTGGCCGGAAGCGGCGAGGCGGGCGCGGGCGGCATCCCACGCGCCGGTGCGGCCGAACGAGGCGGCGAAGCGGGGCCAGAAGACGGAGATGAGCTTGCGGGGTTCGCCGAGGCGCGGGCGGAGGTCGCGGAGGTGCTGGTAGCGGGCCTCGATGGAGGGGAGGGGCTCGACGACGCGGACGAGCGGCGGGTCGACGGGGGTGGCCCGGAAGTCGAACAGGAGGCGCCGGGGCACGGTCACGAACCGGGCGATGACGACATCGTGGCTGCGGAGCGCGGCGATGATGTCATCGAGGTCAACGCTGAAGTCGTTGTCCACGTCCCGTGATTGTAGGGGGAGCGGGAGGGGCTGGCGAGTGACGGAGGGGTGACAGTCGTCGAGCAGGAGGGGGCGCGGGGGCGCGGTGTGCCGACGATCGAAGTGATGCTGCGGCGATGGCGAACGTGGGGCACCCGCCGGCGGGTGGAGGAGCTCATCCGGGGCGGGGTCGGCGTTTCGGAGCGCACATGGCGCGCTTCGCCAGGGCGGGATGCGGCGGGACTGGCGGCGGAGGTGGCCGCGTGGGCGCGGGAGGAGATGGCGGGGATGCGGCGGCCGTTCGGGGTGGACCAGGTGGCGCTTGCGCTGGCGTGGCGGGACGGGCGCGGCCGGGTGTTCTGCAGCGCGAGCCTCGGGGTGATGCGGCCGACGGCATTCTACGACGGGACGGCGGAGCAGCGGCTGGCGGAGGCGTTCGCTGGCGCGCTGGGGCTGGCAGAGGGGCGGGAGGCGGAGGTGCTGGCGGCGCTGGTGCGGCTGGGCGACCTGGCGTTCGAGCTGCGGGGAGCGGCGCGGGCGGCGTAGGCGGCTTGCCGGTGGCGCGGGAGCGGGTACACTCGCGGTGATGACGAAGGTGGCCAACCCCGAACGGGCGAAAGAGCGGATCCAGCGGCAGATCGACAAGATCGGACGGCTGCGCGGGAGCGGCCCGAACCCGTTCGATTACGACCTCTGGGACGACCGGACGGTGGAGATCCTCGCGGCCATCTACGGCGAGGGGTCGCCGGAGCTGCAGCGGTATTACGAGGCGGCCGGGAAGCGCGGCCGACTGCCGGGCGTTCGCGGGCAGGCGGAGAACATGACGCTGAACATCCACGGGCCGTGGGGCATCCACGCGCGGCTCGAGCGGGCGGAGCGGGTGCTGCAGGAGCTCGTGCAGGAGCTGGAGCGGGCGGGCAGCGCGTCTTAGGGGCGCTGGACGTCGTAGGTCAGTTCGACGAAGGCATCGGTGAGCTGGCGGACGCCGCGGAGGCGGAGCGGCGGGCGGGTGATCGCGCGCGGGAGGAGCGGCGCGCCGGCGCCGAGGGTAACGGGGGCGATGGTGATGATGAGTTCGTCGAGGAGGCCGGCATCCCAGAACTGGCCGACGAGTTCGCCGCCGCCGACGAGCCAGATATCGCGGCCGGCCGCGGCGGCAGCCATCTCGGCGTGGACCGGGCGGACGTCACCCTGGACGAAGCGGATGTCGCCGCCGGGCGGGACTGGGAAGGTGCGGTGAGTGAACACCCAGGTGGGCTGGCGGTAAGGCCAGGGTTTCGGTTCGGCGCCGGGGCGCATGAGGTCGTTGTCGAGGACCCACTGGTAGGTCGTGGCGCCCATGGCGATGGCGCCGAGGCGGGCTTCGAAGGCGGCCCATTCGGGCGGGTCGGGGTCGCCGAACTGGAAGAGCCAGTCGAGCGACCCGTTCGCATCGGCGAGGAAGCCGTCGAGGCTGACGGCGGTGTAGTAGACAGTCTTCACGCGGGGAGTCCTTTCGTTTGCCCGGCCGGTCAGGCGGGCTGGACGGCTTCGAGGTGGCGGGCGGTGAAGCCAGCGGGGAAGCGGGCTTCGAGGTCGGCGCGGAGGCGGTCGAGGCGCCGGCGGTAGGGCGGGGAGTCGAGCCGCTCGGTGGTCATGATGATGGCGTCTTCATGGTTGTCGGCATAGTAGCGCTTGCGGATGCCGACGTCGTAGAAGCCGTAGCGGCGGTAGAGGGCGCGCGCGGGTTCGTTCGAAACGCGGACTTCGAGGGTGACGGAGTCCATGCCGGCGGCGGCCGCGAGCTCGACCAGGCCGTGGAGGACGAGGCGGCCGAAGCCGCGCCGCTGGCATTCGGGGCGGACGGCGATGGTGACGATGTGGGCCTGGTCGACCATGAGCCAGAGGCCGCCGAAGGCGACGGGGGGCGCGCCGGGCGGGCCTTCGCGGGCGACGAGGTAGCGGGCGAGGGCGTTGGCGGTGAGTTCGCGTTCGAAGGCGGTGGTGGGCCAGCCGCTGGTGTAGGCGGCGCGCTCGATGTCCATGACCGCGGGGATGTCGGCCGGGGTCATCGGCTCGAGCGAGGGGAGATGCATGCGCTGATCGTACCGCGTTCGTGTGACGGCGGTGTGGAAGGGATGAATGGTTGCCGATAACGGGGGTGGGATGACGAGTTTTCCGGTGCCGGGGACGCCGGTGACGGTGGTGCTGCGGTCGCGAGATCCCGCGCAATGGCCGGGGGAGGTGGCCGCGGTCCGCGACGGGGGGGTGGCGGTCCGCATCGCGGGCGCGATGCCGGCGTGGGACCCGAACGGGACGTACGTGCTGGTGGCGCTGGACGGGAGCGTGCGGGTCTCGCAGCCGGCGGCGTACATCGGGCATACCGAGCGGGCGGTGGCGTTCCGGTCGCTGGGGCCGTGGCAGCCGGTCGACCGGCGGGCGCACCCGCGGTTCGCGGCGAACTACCGGGCGGAGGTGCGGTCGGTGCTGGGGAATTCGCGGCAGGACGGGCGGCTGGTGGATATTTCGATGGGCGGGATGGCGGTGCGAGTCGGGAGCCGGCCGGGGGGGCGGCAGGTGCAGGTGCGGGTGTGGGCCGGGCCGTTCAGCAGCGAGCTGCTCTGCATGGTGGTCGGGGCGGAGGAGGATGAGAACGGCGTTGTGCTCCGGCTGCAGTACACGGACCTGCTGCCGGCGCAGCGGGCGTTCGTGCGGCAGGTGGTGGAAGGGCTGGCCGGGCAAGGGGCGGCGCAGGCGTCGTAGCCGGGGTCCGGCTGGCACGGGGCGCAGCGAGCCCGGAGAATGGCCGGCGTGAGCATCGATGCGCGGGCGCTGCGGCGATGGTTGGCAGCCGGCGAGGGCGGTGAGGCCGCGCTGGCGGCGGCGATGGAGTTCCGGGCCGGGCAGCTGGCGGCCGGGCTGCAGGGCGGGGCGGAAAGCGAGGCGGAGGGGCGGGTGCTCTTCCGCGAGGACGCGGCGATGCAGGCCTGCGGGTTCCGGGTCGACGCCGCACCGGGGCGGCTGGTCATCGAAGGCCGCGGCCGGCGAGAGCTGATGGACGGCGCGGCATGGCTCCGGCGGAAGGCGGGGCTGCTGACGCCCCGGCCGGGGCTGGAACTGGCAGGGGAAGCAGCCGGCGAGGTCGCCGAGGGCCGGTACGACGTGCGGCCGGCCTTCGCGGAGCGGGGCATCGTGCTCGGCTGCGACGGGCTCCACGAGGCGTGGCGGGACTGGCTCCCGTTCGCGAGCCGGAACGGGCTGACCTCGGTGTTTTTCCACGACACGCCGCCGAGCCGCTGGGAGGCGCAGGAGGGGGACGGCGCGGGGCGGATGTTCGCGCTGTGGGACCGGGAAGGCGGCGAGATTGCGGCAGAGGCGCGGCGGCTCGGGCTGCGGCTCGAATTCGGCGGCCACCATCTTTCGACGCTGCTGCCGCGGGAAGCGTTCGCGCAGCACCCCGAATGGTTCCCGCTGCGGGAGGGGGAGCGGCAGCCGCGGCACAACCTGTGCGTCTCGGACGCGGGGGCGCGCGCGGCGCTGCAGGAGGGAGCCAGGCGGTTCTTCGCGCGGTTCCCGGGGTTCGCGGTGTACCACCTGTGGGCCGACGACCTGCGTGCGGGCGGCTGGTGCGCGTGCGGCGGCTGCGCCGGGATGACGCCTTCGGACCAGGCGCTGGAGGCAACGAACCTCGTGGCGGAGGCGCTGGAACGGGTGGACCCGGCGGCGCAGGTGGCGCACCTCGCCTACCACGACACGCTCGAGGCACCGCAGCGGGTGCGCCCGCGGGAGAACGTGGCGGCACTCTGGGCGCCGCGGAACCGGTGCTACGCGCATGCGCTGGACGACGGCGGATGCCGGCGGAACCGGGAGCACCTCGCGGGGCTGGAGCGGCTGGCGGCGTGGTTCGGCGGGCCGGAGCGGGTGCGGGTGTTCGAGTACTACAGCGACGGCATCCTGTTCAAATGGATGGCGCCGCCGCTGCTGGAGGTCATTCCCGGCGACCTGGCGGCCTACGCGCGGCTGGGGGTCGGGGCGGTGCTCGACCTCGCGGTGGCGCCGCGGCCGTGGACGGGGCCGGCCTGGCACGGGTGGTGGTTCGCGCGGTGCGCGTGGGACGGCGGCGGCGACCCGGCGGCCGGGCTGGAGGAGTTCACGCGCGGGTGCTTCGGCGAGCTGGCGGGAGCGTTCGCAGCGATGTACCGGCGGCTGGATGCGGCCTGCGGGCTGCTGCTCGAGCGGGGCGACCTGGAGCCGGGGCCGCGGTTCGACGTACTCGATTACGGGGACAGCCCGCGGGCAGAACTGCGAGCGCTGGCAGGGCGCACGCGGGAGGCGCTGGCGGAGTTCGCGGCGGCGGCGCAGGCGCTGCCGGTGGCGGTTCGCGCGGGCCTGCCGCTCGAGGCGGTCGACGAACTGGCGCCGACGGCTGCGGCGGGGATGCACCTCGCGGGGCGGGTCATCGCGTGGGACGCGGCGCTCGACGGGCGGCGGGAGGAGGCGGTGGCGCACCTGCGGATGGCCGACGTTCACCTCCGAGCGCTGGTGGACTGGTACCATGCGCATGCGCGGCCGGCGTGGGAGACGCTGGGCGAGCCGATGCTGCGCGGCGCGCGCTGGCATACCGACCGGGTGCGGGCGCTGTGCGGCTGACCGAAACCTGAACGTTGACGTTCGCGTCAATGTGGTAGACTGGGGCCTGAGATGACGGATTCGACCAGCCAGGAACGGTTCTTGCAGATTGGCGAGGCGGCGGAGCGCGCCCAGCTGACGCAGCGAACGCTGCGGTACTACGAAGAGAAAGGGCTGCTCGCGCCGCCGACGCGGATGGAGGGCGGCTTCCGGCTGTATTCGCCGGAGGACATGGAGCGGATCGAACGGATCCGGCAGCTGAAGGAGCTGCTCGGCTTCTCGCTGGCCGAGATCAAGGAGATGCTCGACGCGGAGGACGTGCGGCTTCAGATCCGGGCGGGGTGGCGCGCCGATGCCGACGCCGCGGAGAAGGCGGAGAAACTGCGGCGGGCGCGGGAAGTGACGCTCCACCAGATTCAGCTCATCGACCAGAAGATGGCGAAGATGGCGAGCATGCGGGATGAGCTGGCGGAGCGAATTCGCAAGTACGACGAGTGGCTGCTGAAGCACAGCGAAGCGGCAGCGGCGAACGCCGACGCGCCGCAAGGCGAAGGGACGGCCGCCGCGAGCTCCTGAGCGTTATGCCGGCGCCAGCACGACGCCGCCGGATCGGCTACGCTGTGCGGCGATGGCTGTGAACGACCGGCTCGGGCGCCCGCTGCGGGACCTGCGGATTTCGGTGACGGACCGGTGCAACTTCCGGTGCGTGTACTGCATGCCGCGGGAGGTGTTCGGGCCGGACTACCAGTTCCTCCGGCGGGACGAACTGCTGACGTACGAAGAGATCGCGCGGGTCGCGCGGGTGCTCGTGGGCCTCGGGGTCGAAAAGATCCGGATTACGGGCGGCGAGCCGCTGGTGCGGCGGGATCTCGACCAGCTGGTGCGCGCGCTGCGGGGGATCGAAGGGCTGCGCGACCTGACGCTGACGACGAACGGGAGCCTCCTGCGGGCGCAGGCGCGGCGGCTGGCCGAGGCGGGGCTGCAGCGCGTGACGGTGTCGCTGGATTCGCTGGACGACGCGGTGTTCCGGGCGATGAACGACGCCGGGGTCGGGGTGGACACGGTGCTGGACGGCATCGCGGCGGCGCGGGAGGCCGGGCTGTGGCCGATCAAGGTGAACGCGGTGGTGAAGCGGGGGATGAACGACCACACGGTCGTGGACCTCGCGCGGTACTTCCGCGGGACCGGGATCATCGTGCGGTTCATCGAGTTCATGGATGTCGGCGCGACGAACGGGTGGCGGCTCGACCACGTGGTGACCGGGCGGGAGATCATCGAGCGGATCGGGCGGGAGTTCCCGCTGGAGCCGGCGGAGGCGAACTACCGGGGCGAAGTGGCGCAGCGGTGGCGGTACGTCGACGGCGCGGGGGAGATCGGCGTCATCACCTCGATTTCGCAGCCGTTCTGCGGCGACTGCACGCGGCTGCGGCTTTCGCCGGAAGGCGAGCTCTACACCTGCCTGTTCGGCGCGAAGGGGCACGACCTGCGGGCGGTGCTGCGGGGCGGGGCGAGCGACGCGGAGCTGGCGGAGTTCGTGGCGGGCGTGTGGCGGGCGCGCGACGACCGGTATTCAGAGCTGCGGACGGAGGCGACGGCGGGGCTGCCGAAGGTGGAGATGTCGCACATCGGCGGGTGAGGGTTCGCTGGCGAACTCGGTTCGGATGGCGTAGGCTGCCGCGCATCTTCGAAACGGAGGCGCAGTTATGACGGTTCGGGAGGAGTTCGCGGCGACGGTCGCGGACGGGGTGATGTCGGGGCCGCTGCGGCGGTCGGTGAACAACTCGGCGCAGGCGAAGGGGTCGATCCACGACGACGCGACGGCGACGAAGCTGGGGTTCCGCGGCGGGACGGTCGCGGGGTCGATCCACATGGAGCTGTTCCCGCCGCTGCTGCGGGAGGCGTGGGGACGGCAGTGGTTCGAGCGGGGGACGCTTTCGATGTACTTCCTGAACGCGACGACGGACCGGGAGGCGGTGCGGGCGCACCTGCGGGTGCCGCCGGCGGACGCGGCCGATGCACAGGTGGAGGCGTGGGTGCTGCGGGAGGACGGCATGCAGGTGGCGCAGGGGACGGCGTCGGTCGGCGAGCCGGGGGTGCCGACGGCGCTGCTGGCGCGGCCGCTGGAGCGGTTCGAGCCGGGCGAGCTGCGCATCCTGGCGAACGTGCAGAAGGGGCACCGGTTCGAGCCGGTGACGGTGCGCTGCGCGCCGGAGGAGCAGGAGCGGCGGCTGGCGGTGACGACGGAGCCGATGGACTGGTACCGGGGCGAGGGGTCGCCGTGGGGCGCGCCGCCGGTGATGATCGCGCCGCTCGTGCAGATGCTCTACGCGAAGAGCGTCGCGCAGGTGCGGGGCGGCTTCGGGGCGGTGGGGCTGTTCGGGGCGATCGAAATCCGCAACGTGAACGGGCCGGCGCTCGTGGGCGAGGCGTACACGTGCACGGGTGAGGTGATCGCCGTGGGGCAGAGCCCGAAGACGGAGTACCTGTGGTTCGAGACAGGGCTCGACGACGCCGGCGGGAAGCGGGTGGCGGAGATGCGGATGCTGCTGCGGTTCATGAAGGCCTCGAGCAGCCTGTACCCGGAGCTGCAGCAGGGCTGAGGACCGGGGAAACGGAACGGCCCCGGCCGGCGGAAGGAGGAACACCGGCCGGGGCCCAGCCACGCCGAGGGGTTCGGCAGGCGTACCGTACCACTTTTGAGATGAGATATCAATAGCGCCAGACGGCACGTCATCCGCCGGGGGCGGGCTCGCGGGCGGCGGCGTTGAAGATGCCGCGGGCCATGAGGGAGTGCTCGGCCGCGGCGCGGGCGGCGTAGACCTTCGCGCGGGTTTCGCGGATGGCGGGGTCGCCCGGGGCGGCGAGGGCCGCGAACTCGGCGAGGTGGCAGGCGAGGCGGAGGCTGCCGCCGTCGGCGAGTTCCTGTGCGCGGCGCGCGAGGGCTCCGGGGCCGCCGACAAGGCGGGCGAGCTCGCCGGCGAGGTCGGCCTCGGGCGCGGGCTTGAGATTGGCGGGGTTGCCGTCGTACCAGCCGCCGTACATGCGCCAGACGTTGCGGACGATGAATTCGGGCTCGTCGTAGTAGGGCCGGAGGTAGGGGTGGGCGAGGAGCTCTTCCGGGGCGCGGACGGTGTGGATGGCTTCATCGAGGCGGGCGCCGCGGTTGAGGAGTTCGAGCGTCTGTTCGACGAGGGTTTCGAGGAGGGTCGCGGTCTCGTCGAGGGCGCGGGCGATGCGGTCGGCGCCGTAGATGGGCACGCCGTGGCTGGGGATGAAGACCCCGGCGTTCATCGCAGCCATGGCGCGGAGGGCCTGCGCCCACTCGACCGGGTAGCGCTGGACTTTCTGGGGGTTGCCGGCGTTGGGGGTGCGCCAGATGAAGAAGTCGCCGGCGCAGATGGCCTTCAGCTCCGGGATCCAGACCCAGGTGTGGTCGTCGGTTTCGCCCTTGCCGTGGCGGAGTTCGAAGGTGAGGCCGCCCTGCTCGAAGCGGTAGCTCTCCTCGTAGGTGACGTCGGGGTAGCGGTGGCGGGTCCAGCCTTCGACCTCTTCGGCGCTGGCCTCGGGGCGGGCGAAAAACTGGCGGGCGTTGATGGTGGCGTTGTAGCCCGCGGTGCGGGTGTAGCGGTCGAAGCGGCGGGGAACGTTGGCGTGGGCGATGACGCGGGGGCGGGGATAGCCGCGGGCCTCAGCGTCGGCATCGAACGCGGGCATGCCGCCGACGTGGTCGAAGTGGCCGTGGGTGTAGACGACGTTCCGGATGGGGCGGTCGTCCCAGGCGCGGATGGCTTCGACGACGCGCTGGCCGTGGTTGCGGCCGCTGGTGTCGACGATGACGAGGCCGTCGGCGGTCTGAATGGCGATGGAGAGGCCGAAGCCGGTCGCGAGGGCGATGCCGGGAACGACTTCGAAGAGGCGGCCGGCGGAGCCGGTGCCCTGGCTGGCAGCTTCGTCGCCGGCCCAGGCGCGGTCGGCCTGGTCGCGGATGGATTCCATGAGCGCACCTCCTGCGGCAGGCGGATTGTCGCGCGCCGCGGCGGGCGCGGGAAGGGGCTGCCGTGAGGGCAGCCCCGAGGTCGAGAGCGGGTTCGAGCTCGACAGCTACTGGCCGGCGACCGGCGCCGAGAGGGGCGCGCGGAGCGGGCGGACGGGCTCATCGATGGGGACGGCGCGGCGCTCCGGGGGGAGCGGCTTCGGGTACCAGCGGTCTTCGAACTCGTTGAACTTGTCGCGGAGGTTCGGCATGACCTTCTCGGCGAACATCTGCGTGTTATAGATGGCGACGTCGCGCGGCATCGAGCCCATCTGGAGCAGGAGCATGAGGTGGCCGATGCGGAGGTTATCGGCGAGTTCGTTGAGCTTTTCGGTGACGTAGTCGGGGCCGCCGGCGATGACGTAGCCCTGTTCGACGAGGCCTTCCCAGCTGAGGCGGGCCTTGGCGTTCTGCTGGGCCTGTTCGAACTGCGATTTGATGCCGGCCTTGACGGTGCGGAGGGTGCGGTAGCCGGGGGCATCGGCGAAGCCGGGGTAGACGTGGAGGCAGCGGTTGTAGAAGTAGTCGATATGGGGCCAGTAGAGCTCCTTGGCCTCGGCGGCGTTATCGGCGACGCAGACGACCTGGGCGAAGCCGGCGTGGTAGGGGTTCGGCTCGACGCCCTTGTCGCGCATGCGGGCCCAGAAGCCGTCCATGATGGCCTGGGCGCGCTTGTAGCCGGAGTAGGAGAGGTAGGAGTAGAGGTAGCCCATATCGGCGCACCACTCCCAGGTTTCGATGGAGCCGCCGCCGGGGATCCAGACGGGCGGGTTCGGCTTCTGGAGGGGCCGTGGCCAGGGGTTCATGTAGCGGATCTGGGTGTACTTGCCGTTGAAGTGGGTGACGCCCTCGTTGTGCCAGGCCTGCATGATGAGGTCGTGGGCCTCGTAGTAGCGCTCGCGGAGCTGGGCGCCGGGGACGCCGTAGGCGAAGTTGGTATCCATGCTGGTGCCGACGGGGAAGCCGGCGACGAGGCGGCCGCCGGAGAGGATATCGAGCATGGCGAACTCTTCGGCGACGCGGAGGGGCGGGTTGTAGAGGGCGATGGAGTTGCCCATGACGACGATGGCGGCGCGGTTGGTGCGGCGGGTGAGGGTGGCCGCCATGATGTTCGGGCTCGGCATCAGGCCGTAGGCGTTGCTGTGGTGTTCGTTGACGCAGATGCCGTCGAAGCCGACTTTTTCGGCGAACTCGAGTTCATCGAGGTATTCGTGGTAGACGGCGTTCGCCTTCTCGGCATCGAAGAGGCCGTAGTCGACATCGACCCAGACGGAGCGGTGCTTCTTCTGGAAGTCGTCCGGCAGGTAGGGCCAGGGCATGAGGTGGAACCAGTGGAACTTCACGGCAGGGGCCTCCTCGCGGGTGGGCTGGACGGGCGGCCGGCATTTCGCCAGTCCCGAACGGTTTGGGGAGTATAGCAGGACGGGGGCGACGAAACGGCAAGGAGGCGGGGCGGCCGGTCAGGGGAGGGCGACGTTGATGACGACGAGCTGGGGCTGGCTGCCGACGGTGTAGCCAGAGGGGAAGTACTGGCCATCGACGAGGACGCCGATGACGGCGCCGACGCGGTTGGCGCAGTCTTCACCGGCAGCGTAGAAATCGATGCCGAAGCCGCCGTCGGTGTTCAGGCGGGAGGGGCCGGGGACGCCGTCGAACGTGACGAAGACTTCGAGGGTGGCGGCGGGCACCGGTGTGCCGCCGCGCGTGAGCGCGCCCGCGACGCGGGCGGTCGGGAGGACGCCGGGGCCGACCGAGCCGGGCGGGCAGTAGGGGCGGGCAGCGGCTGGGACCGGCGTCGGGGTGGGGGTCGGGGCGGGCGGGGG
>NZ_JANZZD010000070.1:0-1031 GCF_026419595.1 Tepidiforma sp.
TCCCGTCAGCGAGCACGAGCCAGGCATCAGACATGCGCACCCTCCCGCTCCCATGCGAGCGTTCCATCGAAGATGACTGCCCGGACGGCCCCGCGGAGGCGGAAACCGGCGAGCGGCGTGTTCTTGCCCTTCGAAGCCCAGCCAGCCGGGTCGATGGTGACCTCTGCGGCCGGGTCGACGATGACGAGGTCGCGCGACACCCCGGGCTCGAGCCGCCCGGCCCCCGGGATGCGCCGGTCGATGCCGAAACAGGCGGCCGGGGCGCTGGTGAGCGCCTCCACCATCCGTTCGAGGCGCAGCTCCCCGCGCGCGGCGAGGGTGAGCAGCGACGACGCCGCCGATTCGAAGCAGCTGATACCGAAGGCGGCATCTTCGAACTCGACCAGCTTGTCCTCGATGGCGTGCGGGGCGTGGTCGGTCGCGATGGCGTCGATGACGCCGGCGTCGAGCGCGGCGAGCAGGGCGCGCCGGTCGGCCTCGGTCCGAAGCGGCGGGTTGATTTTCGCGTTCGTGTCGTAGGCGGGTTCCGGGCCGCCGCCAGCCACGGCATCCTCGGTGAGGAAGAGGTGGCTCGGGGTGACCTCGCAGGTGACGGGCAGGCCGCGCTGCTTCGCTTCGGCGATGAGCTCGACGCCCCGGGCGGTCGTGACGTGGGCGATGTGGAGGCGCGCGCCGGTTGCCGCCGCCAGTTCGATGTTGCGCGCGATGGCGGCAGCCTCGGCGGCGGCCGGCTGGCCGCTCAGCCCGAGCCGCTCGCTTACGGCCCCTTCGTTCATCGCCCCGCCGGCGTGCATCTCGGGGCTGTCGCAGTGCTCCGAGACGGGCAGGCCGAGCGCCCCGGCGAGCGCGAGCGCGTTCCGCATCAGCCGGGGGTCGGCGACGGGGCTGCCGTCATCGCTGAAGGCGATGACGCCGCCGGCCGCCAGCTCGGCGAGCTCGGCGAGCTCCCGTCCTTCCCGCCCGCGGGTGATGCAGCCGATGGGCAGGATGCGGACGCGGCCGTCGCGCCGGAACCGTTCGAGGATGCTTTC
>NZ_JANZZD010000071.1:0-1031 GCF_026419595.1 Tepidiforma sp.
TCCCGTCGGCGAGGACGAGCCAGGCATCAGACATGCGCACCCTCCCGCTCCCATGCGAGCGTTCCATCGAAGATGACCGCCCGGACGGCCCCGCGGAGGCGCCTCCCGGCGAGCGGTGTGTTCTTGCCTTTCGAAGCCCAGCGCACGGGGTCGATGGTGACATCAGCGGCCGGGTCGAGGATGACGAGGTCGCGCGAGACGCCGGGTTCGAGCCGCCCGGCCCCCGGGATGCGCCGGTCGATGCCGAAGCAGGCGGCCGGGGCGCTGGTGAGCGCCTCGACCATCCGTTCGAGCCGCAGCTCCCCGCGCGCGGCGAGCGTGAGCAGCGACGACACCGCCGATTCGAAGCAGCTGATGCCGAAGGCGGCATCTTCGAACTCGACCAGCTTGTCCTCGATGGCGTGCGGGGCGTGGTCGGTCGCGATGGCATCGATGATGCCGGCGTCGAGCGCGGCGAGGAGCGCCCGGCGGTCGGCTTCGGTCCGGAGCGGCGGGTTGATTTTCGCGTTCGTGTCGTAGGCGGGTTCCGGGCCGCCGCCGGCCACGGCATCCTCGGTGAGGAAGAGGTGGCTCGGGGTGACCTCGCAGGTGACGGGCACGCCGCGCTGCTTGGCTTCAGCGATGAGGTCGACGCCGCGGGCGGTCGTGACGTGGGCGATGTGGAGGCGCGCGCCGGTTGCCGCCGCCAGTTCGATGTTCCGGGCGATGGCGGCAGCCTCGGCCGCGGCCGGCTGGCCGCTCAATCCGAGCCGCTCGCTCACCGCGCCTTCGTTCATCGCCCCGCCGGCGTGCATCTCGGGGCTGTCGCAGTGCTCGGAGATGGGCAGGCCGAGCGCCCCGGCGAGCGCGAGCGCGTTCCGCATCAGCCGGGGGTCGGCGACCGGGCTGCCGTCGTCGCTGAAGGCGATGACGCCGCCGGCCGCCAGCTCGGCGAGCTCGGCAAGCTCCCGTCCCTCCCGCCCGCGGGTGATGCAGCCGATGGGCAGGATGCGGACGCGGCCGTCACGGCGGAACCGCTCGAGGATGCTTTC
>NZ_JANZZD010000072.1:0-562 GCF_026419595.1 Tepidiforma sp.
GCGCCCTCCAGGCCCATGCCGCCGAACTCGCCGCTGGGCCAGGCCACGGTGAACACCGGCGCGTGAAAGCCGCCGGCGGCCATCGACTGCGCGCCCAGCCCGTAGCCCTTGCGCAGCACCACGGCGACATACGGCACCGCAAGCTGCGCGCCCACCACGAACAGACGGCTGGCGTGCCGAATCTGGGCGCGCGCTTCGACCTCCGGCCCGACCATGAAGCCCGGCGTGTCGATCAGCGCGACAACGGGCAGGCCATGCGCATCGGCCAGCTGCAGGAAGCGGGCCGCCTTGTCGGCCGCATCCGGGTCGATCGCGCCGCCCAGCACAGCCGGATTGCTGGCCAGCACCGCCACCGGCCGGCCCTGCAGCCGCGCCAGGANCGTCAGCACCGCACCGCCAAAATCCGCGCGCAGTTCCAGCGCCGAGTCCGCATCGAACAGACGGGCCACGATCGCGCGCACATCGTAAGCGAGCAGGCGGTTTTCCGGCACCGCCTCCCGCAGCGGCTCCTGTGGCAGCGCGTGCCATTCCGCCACCGCGCCCTGGAAAAATGCCAGGTATT
>NZ_JANZZD010000072.1:572-1026 GCF_026419595.1 Tepidiforma sp.
CGCCACCGCCGCGGCCTCGTCGTCCACCAGCAGATCGACGGCGCCGGCCCGGGCCAGTTGCGGCGCGGGGCCGATCTCTTCCGGCCGGTAGCTGCCAAGTCCGCCGCCCTCGATCATCGCCGGGCCGCTCATGCCAAGATTGGCCTGGCGCGTGGCGATCAGCACGTCGCAGACGCCGGCCAGCGCCGCGTTGCCCGCGAAGCATCGACCGGCCACCACCGCCACCAGCGGCACGCGCCCGGACAAGCGCGCCAGCGCGGCGAAGGTCGGCACATGCAATCCGGCCACCACGGGCACGTCGACGTCGCCGGGGCGCCCACCTCCGCCTTCGGCAAACAGCACCACGGGCAGCCGATCCCGTAATGCCAGATCGAACAGACGGTCTGCCTTCTGGTGATTGCGTGCGCCCTGCGTGCCCGCCAGCACCGTAGCGTCGTAGGCAAGCACCGCGCAG
>NZ_JANZZD010000073.1:0-240 GCF_026419595.1 Tepidiforma sp.
GGTCGCGGGCCAGTTGGGCCAGTCCAGCCTTGGAAACAGCGTACAAGCCTATCGCCTGGTTGCCCCGCAAGGCCGATAAGCTGGCGATAAACACCAGGCTACCCCCGCGGCCCAGCATCTGGGGGATCACCAGACCAGCTAACCAGAGGTTGCTTTGCAAGTTAATCCGCATGGTGGTTGCCCAGTCGGCCTCGGAAGCGCTCAGCATGGGGCCGAAATGCGGAGCCACCCCGGCGGCGG
>NZ_JANZZD010000073.1:250-625 GCF_026419595.1 Tepidiforma sp.
CGTTTGAAGCGTTCCAGGGTTTGCTCCACCAGTCGCTCAATCTGTGGTTTTTCCCCCACGTCACAAGGAAGACCCCAGGCTGCCAGCCCGTGTGCGCGCAACTCGGCCTCGGCAGCGGCGCAGGCTCTGGGGTCTTCGCTCGAGAGCACTACCTGAGCCCCCAGTTCGGCCAACAGCCGGGCGCTGGCCAGCCCGATGCCCCGGCTGCCGCCGGTCACCAGCGCCACCGTGCCGCTCAGGTCGAACAGTGGGTGCATCAATGCCTCCAGTGGATCATGGGCTGGCCTGGCACCGGGCTGCGGAAGTAGGGAATACGGTTGCCGCGCAGGCTACCCAGATAGACCGTGCGCAGATCTGGCCCCCCGAAGGTTAGGC
>NZ_JANZZD010000073.1:635-1019 GCF_026419595.1 Tepidiforma sp.
GCCATGATCTCTGGGGTGAGGGTTCCGGCCCGGAAGTGTTGCTCGTAGACGGCGTTGGCAACAGGATTGCTGTCGTCGAGCAGCTCGAGCACATCTCCCTCGGGGGTGATGGCAATCAGCTTGTCCAGGAAAATCAGTGTGATCCAGAGGTTGCCAAACGCATCGAAGGCGAAACCGTCGGGATGGCCCTCGAGTTCGCTGGGCCCGTAGACCTCGCGCTCGTGCAGCTCGCCGTTGCGATGGCGCAGGCGGGTGATGCGGCGGGCAGTGCTTTCCACCACATAAAGCCACTCCTCACGCGCATCGAAGCGAATCTCGTTGGTGCCACAAAAACCCTCAGCCACGATGCGAATGCCCTTCTGATCTATCAACCCAATGTAGCCG
>NZ_JANZZD010000074.1:0-1008 GCF_026419595.1 Tepidiforma sp.
GGGCCGGACTCGGAGGTGGTCACCCTCTCCCGCACCCAGATCCTCACTGCCCTGAACAAGCCCGAGTCCTGGTTCCTGGCAGTGGTGGAAACCGACGGTCAAAGGGCCCTCCGGGTCCACTACATCCCTGCCCCCTTCACCCGCGAGCCCGACTTCGGCGTGGTAAGCGTCAGCTACAGCCTCAAGGAGCTTCTGGCCAAGGCGGTGCAGGTGTTGGAGGTCTTGTGATACAAGCGTAGCCCAAGGTAGGGGCTTATGATACAAAGGGGCGGCTTTTGTATCGCAAGCCCCCCTTTTTCCTAAGGCACCCCCTAGGGCTCCGCAAAGGGCCCCGCGGGAAAAACTTGACCCGTCCTTGGAGGCCTAACCCATGGCCAGGAAGAAGCTCATAGAGGTCGCCCTACCCCTCGAGGCCATCAACCGCGAGGCCAGCCGCGAGAAGTCCATCCGCCACGGCCACCCCTCCACCCTGCACCTTTGGTGGGCCAGGCGACCCCTGGCGGCGGCCCGGGCCGTCCTCTTCGCCAGCCTGGTGGACGACCCGGAGGAGCACTTTCCCCCAGAGGCGGCAAGGAAGGAGCGGGAGCGGCTCTTTGACCTCTTGGAGCGCCTAGTGAACTGGGACCACGTGAAGGACCCCCAGGAAGCCCTGGACCCCAGGAAAGGGGTGGTGGCCGAGGCCCAGTACGAGATCGCCAAAAGCCTGGCCCAAAGCTTAGGCAAAACCCCGCCAGCTTCCGCGAACGACCGTGAGGCCATAGCGGCCCTGCTGGAGGAAGCTCCTCCCGTGCTGGACCCCTTCGCTGGCGGCGGCACCATTCCCCTGGAGGCCCAGCGCCTGGGGCTTAGGGCCTACGCCTCCGACCTCAACCCCGTGGCCGTACTCATCAACAAGGCCCTGGTGGAAATTCCACCCCGTTTCCTTGGCCTTTTGCCCGTTAACCCAGAGTACCGGGCCAAGGCCAGGGAAGGAGAGGCCCTACCGGGGGCCAAGGGCCTGGCCTGGGA
>NZ_JANZZD010000075.1:0-942 GCF_026419595.1 Tepidiforma sp.
CCTGTGGAGCATCCGCATATTGAGAAATCGTAACAGAGGGGCGCTCGAAGAGGAAGCTTTCCGCCGGGGCGGAGCTACTCCTCCTTGAGCGAGCGCTCCATGAGTTCGCGCAGGCTCTCGCGCGGACTCTTTTCGCCGCGGAGCACGGCGTGCATCTGGCGGGTGATGGGCATGTCGACGCCGAGCCGCGCGGCGAGCTCGGCGGCGGCGAAGGTGGTGTGGACGCCTTCGGCGACCATGCGCATGCCGGCGAGGATCTCGGAGAGGGCGCGGCCGCGGCCGAGCTCGATGCCGACCATGCGGTTGCGGCTGAGGTCGCCGGTGCAGGTGAGCACGAGGTCGCCGAGGCCGGCCAGGCCGGCGAGGGTGCGCGCCTGTCCGCCGGCGGCGACGGCAAGGCGGGGGATTTCGGCGAGGCCGCGGGTGATGAGCGCGGCGAGCGTGTTGGCGCCGAGGCCGAGGCCGGCGCAGACGCCGGCGGCGATGGCGATGACGTTTTTCAGCGATGCGCCGAGCTCGACGCCGACGGGGTCGCTGTTGGTGTACAGGCGGAGCGTGGGTCCGGAGAAGGCGTGCTGGACGGTGCGGGCGAGCTCCTGGTCCGCGGAGGAGATGACGACCGCGGCGGGCTCGCCGCGGGCCACTTCGCGGGCGAAGGTGGGGCCGCTGAGCACGCCGATGCGGGGCGCGAAGCGGGCGGAGAGGACTTCGGCGATCACCTCCGACATGCGTTTCAGCGTGCCCTGCTCGAGGCCCTTGGTGGCGCTGACGAACAGCATGCGGGGATCGAGCCAGGGGAGCATTTCCGCATAGAGACGCCGCACATGATCCGAGGGCATGACGCTGAGCACGATGGCGGCGCCTTCGAGGGCGGCGCGGAGGTCGGAGGTCTGCGCCCCGTTTTCCGTCAGCGGAAAGCCGGGCAGGAAGACATCGTTGACG
>NZ_JANZZD010000076.1:0-927 GCF_026419595.1 Tepidiforma sp.
CGGCCCTCCGCGGGGACGGAGCCCCGCGACTACGGCTGGCCCCCAACCTCCAACCTTCAACCTCCAACCGGCGGGCGGGGCGGCGGGGCGGGGCGGCGACCAAGCGTAGTTGCGGGGCTCCGTCCCCGCGGGGCGCCATGCGCCCAACGGATGGCCAGGGAACCGGGAACAACCTTCGACCCCGGCGGGCGGCGGAGGGGTGCCGGCCCCCCCTCCCCCCGCCACGACCCGGGCGCGTACCATGCCCGCGCGTTGCGATATCCCAAACCCTTACGTCTCCCACACGAGGTCTACGCGAACCCCGACGTGGCGTTCCACGTCACGATGCGTATCCACCCGGCCCTCGGTGGCGTCGCGCCTCCTGTCCTCGCCGCGGTGTGGCGCGGCGTCGTGGAGCAGCGCCACCGACCCGACGCCGTCCTTCTCGCGGCATGCCTGATGCCGGACCATCTCCACGTGCTCGCCCGCCCGGGCGAGCGCGACCTCATCGCCTTCGTCGGGAGCCTCAAGTCGTGGACGACCCGCCTCGCCTGGCAGGTCGGCCAACGCGGAACGCTCTGGCAGCCCGGCTTCTACGACCGCGCGGTCCGCGACCGCCGGCAATTCGAGTCCGCCGCCCGGTACGTCATCGCCAATCCAGTCCGCGCCGGGCTCGTCGAGTCGCCCGAGGCGTGGCCCTTCGCCTGGGCATGGTGGTTCGACGAACCGTAGTCGCGGGGCTCCGTCCCCGCGGGGCGCCATGCGCCCAACGGATGGCCCGGGAACCGGGAGGCGGGAATCGGGAGGCGGGAACCGGGAACCACCTCCAACCTTCAACCTCCAACCCCCGGGGCGGGGCCGCGGGGCGCGGTGCTGACCCCCAACGTTCGGGTGGGCCTCCCGGCCCTCCGCGGGGACGGAGCCCCGCGACTACGACCACCCCCCCCC
>NZ_JANZZD010000077.1:0-918 GCF_026419595.1 Tepidiforma sp.
GAGTAGACGTGGCAGAGCGCCTCGCCGGCGATTTTCGAAGCGGCATAGGGCGAGGTGGGCGCGCGGACGGGATCCTCCTCGGAGAACGGCACGCGGCTGGCGGCCCCGTAGACGGAGCTGGAGGAAGCGAACAGGAACAGGGGCACGCCGCAACGGCGCGCTGCTTCGAGCAGCACGGCAGTGCCCTCGACGTTCACGCGCTGGTAGAGCGCGGGCTGCTCGAGCGACGGGCGCACGCCGGCGCGGGCGGCGAGGTGGATGACGGCCTCGGGCCGGAAGCGCGAGAAGAGGCCATCGACGAGCGGCGCGTCGCAGATATCGCCGCAGACGAACTCGAAGCTGCCGGCGCGGCGGACCTGTTCGAGGTTGGCGCGCTTGAGCGCCGGGTCGTAGTAGGGGTTGAGATCGTCGAGGATGAGGAGCCGGCAGCCGCGGCCGAGCAGAGCTTCGGCGAGGTGGGAGCCGATGAAGCCGGCGCCGCCGGTGAGCAGGATGCGGGAAGGAATGCTGGCGGATGGTTCGCTCATGCGGGCCTCGAAGAAACAGAAGACATAAGAATTGATTCAAACAGATCACGGACTTCCCGTGCGACCTGATCCCAGCTCCTCGAGGCCGCGCGCCGCGCGATGGCATCGCGGTCGAACGGGCGGCGCAGGGCGCGGAGGATGCCGTCGAGCAGGGCCGCGTCGTCGCCGGGCGGCACGACGATGCCGCACTCTTCCCCTGCGATCATGTCCTCGACGGCTCCCACGCGGGTGGCGACGACGGGGGCTCCGCACGCCATCGCCTCGTGGACGACGTTGGGCCAGCCTTCTCGGGTGCTGGCGAGGCAGAACAGGTCGCAGGCCGCCATGTAGCCGGCAAGCGTGTCCGGACCGGCCGGGCCGACCAGATGCACGAAGGGCTGGAGGTGGCGGG
>NZ_JANZZD010000078.1:0-917 GCF_026419595.1 Tepidiforma sp.
CTGCTGGACACGCGCCTCGAGCTGGGCCGCATCGAGGCCGAAACCTTCACCGGGGCCCGGGGTGAGCTGGACCCCACCTTCGGCACCGGGGGCAAGGTGACCACGGCGGTGGGCTCGAGCTCTGACGAAGCCTTCGCCCTGGTCCTCCAGCCCGACGGCAAGCTGGTGGCGGCGGGGTGGAGCGTGGACGCCGCGGGCAACGACGACTTCGCCCTGGTGCGCTACAACCCCAACGGCAGCCTGGACCCCACCTTCGGCTCCGGGGGGAAGGTGATCACGGATTTGGGCTCGAGCATTGACGGAGCCTCGGCCCTGGTCCTCCAGCCCGACGGCAGGCTGGTGGCGGCGGGGGATAGCTCTAACGCCGCGGGCAAATCCGACTTCGCCCTGGTGCGCATCAACCCCAACGGCAGCCTGGATACCTCCTTCGGCTCCGGGGGGAAGGTGACCACGGCGGTGGGCTCGGGCTCTGGCATAGCCGCCCTGGTCCTCCAGCCCGACGGCAAGCTGGTGGCGGCGGGGCTTAGCTCTAACGGCGACTACGACTTCGCCCTGGTGCGCTACAACCCCAACGGCACCCTGGACCCCACCTTCGGCTCCGGGGGGAAGGTGATCACGGATTTGGGCTCGGGCTCTGACGAAGCCCATGACCTGGTCCTCCAGCCCGACGGCAAGCTGGTGGCGGCGGGGTCTAGTATGCCCACCCTCGGCGACTTCGACTTCGCCCTGGTGCGCTACAACCCCAACGGCACCCTGGACCCCACCTTCGGCTCCGGGGGGAAGGTGACCACGGATTTGGGCTCGAGCTATGACCAAGCCTATGCCCTGGTCCTCCAGCCCGACGGCAAGCTGGTGGCGGCGGGGTATAGCCGGAACGCCGCGGGCAACTTCGACTTCTCCCTGGTGCGCTACAACCC
>NZ_JANZZD010000079.1:0-916 GCF_026419595.1 Tepidiforma sp.
GCCGGCGGCGGAGTCGGCGGCGAGGGCGGGGAGGAGGAGGCGGTGGGGGAGTTGGGAGCTGGGA
Source organism: Tepidiforma sp. (assembly GCF_026419595.1). Lineage (NCBI taxonomy): Bacteria > Bacillati > Chloroflexota > Tepidiformia > Tepidiformales > Tepidiformaceae > Tepidiforma > Tepidiforma sp. Next base: position 65 of record NZ_JANZZD010000079.1, read on the forward strand.
GGCTGGAGCTGGGAGCCGGGCGACTGGGCGGCGGCGAGGGTGAGGAGGAGCGCGCCGGCGAGGGCGGGGAGGAGGGCGGCGAGGCGTCGCATGGGGGTCAGTTTCGCCGGGGAAGGGGCGCTGGGGGAACGGGCGCGCGTAAGGCGCGGGCAAAATTGCGGGGAAAACCGGAAGTTTGGCGGGTTTCGGCGTTCCGCGTTCGGGGCGGGGGGAGGACACTGGAGGGGTGCGCGGGATTGGACTTCGCGAAGTGGTGGCGCTGCTGGCGCTCGTGGTGGTCGGGGTGATTTTCTGGCAGTTCCTGGACCCGGCGGCGAGCGAAGGGGGCAGCGGCGGGGCGCGGCCGAGCCCGACGGTGCGCCAGGGGCTGCCGGCGCCGGAGCCGACCTCGACGCCTGCGCCGACGCCGACGCCGCTGCCGCCGCCGCAGGAGCTGGCGCGGCCGGCGCGCTTCCGGGTGGAGTTCTTCGATGACCGGCCGACGAGCGGGCACGTGAAGGTGGCGGACGGCGCGGTGGATGGGCTGGCGCTCTCGTACGCGGGGGCGCCGTTCGTGGACCTGGTGGACGACCGCTGGAGCCTGGTTGCGAGCGCGCAGGTCGAGCTGCCGGCGGAGGGGCGCTACCGGTTCGTGCTCGTGTACCGCGGGGAGCTTTCGGTGCGGGTGGACGGGGAGGAGGTGGCGCGGGCGGCGGGGCCTTCGGAGGCGGGGCGGCTGGAGGTGGTGTTCGCGCACGCGGCGGGGCCGGCGCAGGTGGAGATCGAGCTGCGGGACCGGGGCGGGGAAGCGGCGGTGAGGTGGGAGTGAGCGGGAACCGGGAGGCGGGAAGCGGGAACAGGGAGGCGGGAAGC